>CAYYZJ010000236.1:0-1672 GCA_964475615.1 uncultured Flavitalea sp.
AAAGCTCACTGCCGAATAGGGTGCGCTTCCCGGCTTGGAAAATTCCTCGAAGGCTTTTGGATTGAAAACAGCGCTCAGGCCATCGATGATGCTGCTAAATCCGACTTTGTTCAGAAAGTTTATTTCACTTTGAGCGGTCAGATAATACCTGAAATAAAATATGTTCATGCCTCCTTTCATGGCAAGCGTTATAAAAACAAGGATGGTCAGCGCCAGCATGATCAGCCAGGGCCTGTTCCCGGCAAGGTCTGCAAGGTCCTGCTTCACCGGTGTTTTTTGTTCTTTCGGCGGCTGAATCCTTTCCCTTGTGGTAAGAAAAGTGATGATAAAACAGATTACGCCGGTGGCTGCGAATACCAGCATCACTTTTTCAAATCCGCGCGCTTTGTCGCCTTCTCCTGCCGAAATCGCTAAAGGAAGCAGCAGCACCTGAATCACGAACTGCGCGATCAGCACGGCGATGAAGCGATAGGACGATAAGCTGTTCCGCTCTTTCATATCGCCCGTCAGCACACCGCTCAATGCAGAATAAGGAAGGTTATTGGCTGAATAAACGATCACCAGCAGAAAGTAGGTGATAAAAGCATAAGCCAGCTTTCCGCCTTCACTGAAATGCGGGGTCGAAAAAGCGAGCAGTGAAATGATGCCGAAGGGAACCGCCGTCCATAAAACCCAGGGACGGAATTTTCCCCATCTCGTGTTGGTGCGGTCGGCAACGGCGCCCATCACGAGGTTAAAAAAAGCGCCTGCAATGCCACCGGTCAGCATCACCAGACTGGCCGATGCCGCCGGTATTTTATAAATATCCGTATAAAAAAAAGCCAGAAAGGCCATCAGCGTCTGAAAAATGAGATTGGCTGCCAGATCGCCCAGGCTGTATCCGATCTTTTCGATCACAGACAAGCGCTGCGCGCCCGCGGATATGCCGGTTGCGCTTGTTTGTTCGGGCAATGCTGATTTTTCTGCATGCATACAGGTTGGCTTCTTTTATTGTAAATGAAAATCAATTGGTGGCCGAAGCTTTTTCTTTGGCGGCAATAACGCTGTAAAAGGCCGGCTTTGGGTTGAAGCTTCTGTCGAATAACAAGGGATAGTTGGTGCGGCCGCGGATCGGCCAGTCATTCAGCCAGGATTGTCCGTCATTAACGCCCCAGAACGTAACACGGGCGATCTTGTTCTTATATTTCAGGAAGAGGCGGAACAAATTTTCGTATGCCCTGGCTTGCACCTGCTCAACAGAATCGGGCAAGCCATTTACATAAGGATTCATCTGCGCATTACCGGATGCGGTTTTACTCACGTCGGCCGAATTATTATCCCAGGGATTGGGCAATACGCTAAGGTCTAATTCGGTAAACATCACTTCAATGCCGAGCGCGGAAAATTCCTGTATGCTTTTTTCGATGTCTTCGAGCGGAACATGGTTGGCCCGCCAGTGCCCCTGTATGCCGATACCGTCTATCCGCACACCGGCGGATTGTATTTTTTTAATTAAGGCAATGGCGCCTGCTCTTTTCTTTGGCTGCTCGATATTGTAATCATTATAGTAAAGCCTGGTGTGCGGCGCTGCTTTTTGAGCCAGGCGGAATGCTTCGACAATATAGTCGTCGCCGAGTTTTTCACGGAAAACAGAATTGCGCAGGGTGCCGTCTTCATTCAATGCTTCATTCAC
>CAYYZJ010000237.1:0-2882 GCA_964475615.1 uncultured Flavitalea sp.
CGAACCGGCGAGCAGCTTCAACTGCGATTCATTGAAGAAAACAGGCTCATGCGCATATTGATAAAATGAAAATACCAGCACGCCGATCAGCAATATCAAAAACTGCATGGGCACTTTCACCAGCCCGTTGATCAACAGCCCCAGCCGGCTTTCGCTCAGGGACCGGGCAGTAAGGTATCTTCCTACCTGCGACTGGTCGGTGCCGAAATAAGACAAGGCCAGGAAAAACCCGCCGATGATGCCGCTCCATATATTGTACCGGTCATTCCAGTTAAAACCATGTTCACCTGCGCCTGAAGTGATCACATTCAGTTTGCCGGCCTTTCCGCCTACATGCAGGGCTTCGGCAAAACCAATTCCGCTTGGAAGCATGTGAACGACCATATAACCAGCCAGCAGCATCCCTGCAAAGATGATGATGAGCTGCAACTGCTGCGTATGCGCAACGGCCTTGGCTCCGCCGGTAACGGTATAAATGATGAGCAGTCCGCCCATGAAAATATTCGTCCAGAAAATATCCCATCCAAGCAGGGAAGATAAAATGATGGAAGGCGCCGAAATACTGATGCCGGTCGATAATCCTCTTTGCAGCAGGAACAGAAAAGAAGTGAGCGTCCTGGTCTTGAGGTCGAATCTTTTCTCCAGGAATTCATAAGCCGTATAAATATTCAGCTTGTGAAAAACGGGCACGAAGCTGATGCAGAGGATCACCATCGCAATCGGCAGGCCGAAATAATATTGCACAAAGCGCATGCCATCGGTATAAGCCTGTCCCGGGGCCGACAGGAATGTAACGGCGCTGGCCTGCGTGCCCATGATGCTGAGCAGCACCATATACCAGGGCATCGTACGGTCATTGCGGAAATAACCGTCGAGGGTTTTGCTGGTGCGGCTGCGGTAAAGGCCGTACGCAATGATGCCCAGCAGGGTAATGACCAGTACTATCCAGTCGACAAGGCTCATGAAAAATGTTTGGTGAAAAAATAAAAGAGCACGATCAATACCAGCAGGAACCCGATCACGAGCGCATACCAGTAGATCCATTTTCCAAACAATGGAGCAGGTTCTTCCTCATTGAAATTTCTGTTATCGCGGGTCATTGTCTTTTGAATTGTTTTTGCCCGCCATCAGGGAAGCGGCAAGCAATCCCAATATCAGCCCGATGATGAGGCCGATGGTGGCTTTCTTGATGAAACGTCCGATGACCAGTCCGATGATGATGGCCGTTATAAAAGCGATTTCCCTTCTTCTTTGCATAGCTGATCGTTAAAGATCACGTTTATGGTTAAGCGCAATCAGGTTGGCAAGCAGGCGATAGGCGCCGGGAACGCCTGCAGGCAATTCGCGAAAAAACACCAGTCCTGTATATACAAACTTGCCCTGACCATAACCGGCAATGATCAGGCTGCCTTTCTGCTCCGGCTCTCCGGGATCGTGCATGGAAAGAAGAGCCTGGTAATGCGGGTCGAACTGGCCGGCAAAATAAATCCCCCGCTCTTGTATCCATCCTTCAAAATCGGCAGCGCTGATCTTGTTTGGATAATTCAGCGCCTGATGGCCTGGATCCAGAAAATCGACCCTGGCCCCTTCATCGGTAACCCGGTTATCGGTAATGCTGAACGGATAAGGGCCGATCTTCGTTCTGGATTCCGGCGAATTGTACCGGTTGTATTGAACGATGAGATTGCCTCCTGCTTTCACATAATCCATCAGCACATCGTATTTGTCAAAAAGCCAGTCGTGCACGTCATAAGCGCGAACGCCGGTGATGATGGCATCCAGCGGGCGGAGGCTGGCGGCATTGATATCCCTTTCCTTCAGCATCACCACCTCATATCCCATTTGCCGCAATGCCTGCGGCACCCTGTCGCCCGCGCCTTCGATATACCCGATGAGCCTGCCTGCCGTCTTCACATCGGCAACCACGAATTTTGCCTTTGAATAAGGAAAATAATCGATGCGCGGAATATGATCGTAGGCGATCGTCCTCAGTTCCCTTGCACTGTCGGGTCTGCCGTTTTTGTCGACAAGCAGCCAGGAATAAAAAACAGCAGACCCGTCCTTCAGCGGCCGGGCAGAATAGCTGAACGTGGTATTATAAGAATGGCTGTCCTGTTTTACGCTGATGCCGGGCATTGGAGTGAGGGATATTTTCGGTTCTACGTTTCCGTTAGTCTGGCTATGGGCATATATATCGAAGGTCTTTTCCTTGTTGCCGGTAAAAATCAGCAATGAAGGATCGAAGCCGGCGGTGACCGCAGGCAATACCGTAAGCGGCTCATAAAGCTCTCCCTTCACCGGATCGGTGAACTTGTACTGCACCGGCCGCGTAAACGTGAAAGCCTGCCCGCCGATCTCTACCCGGAACTGCACTTCATAAGCCGGCCTGCTTTGCGCATTGCCGATCAGCAATTGGTCATTGACATTGAAAGAGCCCGGCGACATTTCTTCGGCTAACCAATACGGTTGGGTGATGGGCTTTGCCGGGGATACGGCAATAATTTTGGAAAGATTATCATTTTTATTGAACTCGAGCGCTTTGTTGTATGCAATATCGCTGCCGTCTATTTTAATGGTATTCATGGTAACCGGACTATTCATTCTGTCGATCATGGAAATATTGATCTGCAATGAATCGCCCTGGGCAACATAGCCGCTGTGAACCGTAGCCTCGAGCCAGAGCCCGCTGCAGGCTTCTATCAGTTGCTGTACTTCCTGCAGCTTCTGCGTTTTCCAGTATCCGTCTTTCAGGTTCGATATTGCCTTGTACAGGTTCACCAGTCCAGGAACGGAGAGCGCCGGATTGCTGAGGGAATAATGACTGATCAGTTCATCCACCAGCGGCTGGATCTTTTCACCGCCCTCTATCCTGCTCCAGGAAC
>CAYYZJ010000238.1:0-9909 GCA_964475615.1 uncultured Flavitalea sp.
CTCGCTGATCCATTTCTTGAATGCCGACGAATTTTCCTGGCTCACAACGATCTCTTCATTCAGCGGCAGGATCAGCTCCACGCTGAGCTTGCTCCTGTCGAGCGGCTTGAAACGCTTTACATAATTGGCATTGATGATGTATTTGCGGTTGGCGCGGTAAAAAAGATTTCTGTCCAGCTCTTCTTCCAGCTCGGCCAGGTTGTTTTTTTCTGCAAGATATTTACGGTTCTCCTTATCCACCAGGAAAACCAGCTTGTGCTCGGTAAAGAAATAGGCCACATCTTCCACCTTTACGGTCTGGAATTCCATTCCTCTTTTCACCAGCACCCTCGATCTTTTTTTATCGTGGTTGTTCAGGTATTCCAGCAGGGCCGAATGGTTGTTCACGAAATAATTCTGCAGCGATTTGTATTTGCGGATCGCATTTTTCAGCTTAATCCGGCTCACGGGCTTCAGCAGGTAGTCGATACCGTTATAATCGAAGGCCTGCATCAGGTATTTGTCATAAGCGGTAATGAAGATCACCGGGCAGGTAATGCTGCAGGAATTGAAAATATTAAAGGAAAGGCCGTCCGAAAGCTGGATGTCCATGAGGATCAGGTCGGGCTGTGCATGCTGGTTCAGCCATTTGATGCTTTCATCCACGCTTCCGCAACCGCCCAGCACCTCGATGCTTTGATCCATATCCCATAGTTCCTCCGCCAGTTGTTCAAAGGCGGGTTTTTCATCTTCAATGATTAGCAACTTCATTTGTTAAAATTTTAAGATGGGCAATTTGACAGTGAAAAATTTAAAATTATTTTCAATAATGATATTCCTTGCCGTGATCAGCTTGTACCGGTTGTCGAGATTGTCCAGGCCGATCCGTGAAGTAGGCGAAGCATACTGCTTGGGCTTGATGGCATTGCGGATGACCACATAGTTGGAAGACACCGATACATTGATGGTAAGCGGATTGCTGTCGGTAAATTCATTGTGCTTGATGGCGTTTTCCACCAGCGTTTGCAGGGAAATGGGCGGGATCAGAAAATCCTCCGCCGCCAGGTCGGTGATCTCTATTTCCATGCTGACGGCTTCGCTGAACCGGATCTTGAGCAGGTAAAAATAATTGCTGATGAATTCCACTTCCTCCTTCAGCAGCACCAGGTCTTTGTCTTTATTGCCCAGGATATAGCGGTATACTTTCGCAAGGGTATCGTTGTACAGCCTGGCCATTTGCGGGTCGCGGGTAATGAGGAAGGAAAGCGTGTTCAGCGAATTGAAAATAAAATGCGGGTCGATCTGGTTCTTCAGCGCTTCCAGCTCGGCCTGGGCCTTGGCGATATTCAACTGTTCGGCCCGGGTAAGATTGTATTCGCGCTCCCGGTTCAAAAAAATGATCTCATAAATATTCATGATAAAACAGGCCACGATGATGATGATCAGTGAAGTATTGATCAGCGGCGACCAGCCCGTATCCGTTTCTCTCGAAAATCTTTTCCACAAATACAACATCAGCGCAGAAAGTAGTCCGGAGTACAGCACATTGGCTGCAAACAGCGAGAGGATGATCTTGTAATACTGGTTATGCCTCCATTCATATTTTTTGCGGATGGCATACATGAGCCTCACATTGCCCTGCCATACCGCAAATGCGATCAGTATGAAATAGGCATAACAGGCCAGCAACTGAACAAGCGTGTACCTGCCGTTCGAAATCAATCCCGCGATATTGGGGATGCTGATGCCCAGTAAAAAAATGCCAACCAGCTTAATAATCCTGTCCCGTGCAATTTCCCCCCTGTTCATGATCAGTTGAGTTTAGGTAAAAACAGTTTCGGAATCTGATTTTCAGGTCTTGGAAAATTGTGTAGTAGAAGAAGCAGCAAGTAGTCAATTCGGCGCGGGATAAAAAAGTTAATTGTTACGAACGGAAACAATTTAATGCTGAACGCTGCTGAGGGAAAAGGCAGGAGGTGTAAGGCTAAAGGTATAAGGTAGAAGGCTAAAGGTGTAAGGCAAAAGGTGTAAGGCGGAGGGCATTTGCGAATAGACTTCGCTTGCCTTCTACCTTACACCTTTTGCCTTATTGCGAACATGCTTCGCTTGCCTTCTGCCTTACACCTTATACCTTTCACCTCCATCCTTGCGTTCCGCGTTCTTAGTAATCATCCTCCGAATACATCGTTCTTGCCGTTCCGCTGATGATATAGGTAAGTTGATCGGGATCGTCATTGAATTTGGCTTCCATATAAATGCTGTCCGTGGTATTGCCTGTTTTGGATTTGCCGCCGTTGGGAAAGATCTTTCCATTGGCAAGATCCACTTTGCTGTCGTAATATTCGTTCTGTGCATTGCTGGTTGTAAAGGTCAGCGCTTTATAATCGGCGCCGGCCTTGCATTTGAAGTTCCAGATATTGCCCTGGTCGTCTACCCAGACGGAATCGCCGTTTTCAGTGGTATTGTATGTGAATAGCGCAACATGCGTGCCCAACAGATCCTGTCCGTTTGCAGATACGGTAACCCACCATTGGTTCGCAATGGGCTTGGCGGAAGTTCCGCCGGCCGGATTGGTTTTCTGGCAGGCCGACAGAACAGCCAGCAGGCAGACGGTTGCGATCGGTATTGATTTTTTCATATTCTTTTTTTGAACGTTTAGATCATTATTGTTTTTGCCATGTTCTTTTGGAATCGGATATGCCCTGTACGGGAATGCTGATGGTATACACCAGCTTTCCCGATGCATCGAGGGTTCCGCTGCCGAACAGATCGCCATAAGGAGTGGGCTGGTCGGGGATAATGATGTTGGCGCCGTCTACACAAATGAATTTGCAGGGAATGGTGGTTGCCCCGCTCCAGCAATTATCGGTCGAATAGGTGCCTTCTGCGATTTTCTCCACAGTAGCTGTATATGTTGAACTTCCCACATAATCATATTTGCCCGATATATCCAGTCCCGGCGTTTCATGAGCGGGAAGCACTATGACTGTTCTGCTTACAGAAGAAGCATAGCCGTCTTTGTTTGTTGCTGAATAAGTAACGCTGTAAAAACCGGCTGTGTTTATATCAACGTTGCTTGTTGTGGTAAAGGGCACATCGGCGCCGTCTTCAGTGGCCGTAATGCCGGGATCGTCAAAAGGCGCTCCCTGCACCGTGGTGATTATGCTTTCGCCCTGGAGCGTCAGCACAACATAATGGGTGATCTTGGATTCGCCTACATAAACACCGTCGTCGCGGATGGTATGCTTGTTGCACGATAAAAAAGCGCTTATGCCTAACAGTAAGAGCATCAGTGTATACTTCATCTGGATCAGTTTTGAGGTTGATGATTTATTTTCCCCACCAAACCGGTTGGGTAATGGGCACGGAGGAAGGCGTATTGGTGTTGGTCGATCTTTCTTCGTCGGGCCAGGGCAGGCGCTTGGGATAGTTCTGCCCGATGACCGTATTTTTCGCGATCACGAACTGCCCGGGCACATAGGACGGATCGGTGGAATACACGGGGCTCGATCTGGGATAACCCGTCCTGTTCCTTTCCAGCCATCCTTCAATGGCATGCGAGCCCGGGAAGGACGCCCATTTCTGCGTAATGATGGCTTCTATCTTGTCGTCGAGCGTGCCTCCGGAAGGATATTCATAATCTCCCCCTGCTGCAATAAAGGTTGAAGCGTCGAGGCCCCAGAAAGCGAAAGCTGCCGTTACGCCGGCATCGTATAATTCTTTGGCTCCATCTCCCCCGAAATATCTTTCCCTTGCTTCTGCCTGCAGTAAATAGGATTCTGCTGCGGAAATGAACTGCACGGGATCGGTCGGCTGCTGTACGAATACGGCGGCACTGGCATAGGTAGGATCGGTGCTCTGGAAATCGCCCTGGTGTATGGCAATGATAGAAGTGCCTCCGAAATAGGAAACGATACGGGGATCATTATGCGCTTTCAGCCAGCTCGCGAACGTATAGCTTGCCCGGAGGTTATTGGTGGTATTGAGCGAAAAGATATTATAGGAATAAAAAGGATTCTGCTTTCCGGGAACGGAAGTGAACTGGCTAACGGCAGCGTCTTCCGTAAGAAAAGCGGCGCCTGCATTGTACAATGCGGTGATGCCGTCCTGCGCCTGCTGCGGATCGGCATTGATCATGCGCAGGTAGAATTTCAGCTTGAGTGTGTTGGCGAATGCAACCCATTTATTTATATCGCCTCCGAACACATAATCCGAAGTGCCGGGATCGGTATTGGTGGCGGCGGAGAAGTCCTTTCCAAGTGCATTGTCTATTTCGGCGATCAGGCTGTCGTATATAAGGCTGCCGTCGTCGAATTTCGGCTGCAGGTTACCGTTACCTTTAAGCGCTTCGGTGAAAGGCACTTTATCGTACAGGTCTACCAATACTTCATAGGTATAGGCTTTCATCACGGTTGCGGCAAGGTAAAAATTCCAGTCGCCCGCCGCTTCCGCCTTGCTGAGCACAAGCTGGTAATCGTTGAGCGCACCGGAGAACATCTCCCCATAATTGGTATTCAGGTCGGAGCTGGTAGCGCTGTAGGAATCGAAGTTGCGGTATTGCGATGAAAAAGCATCTTCCGTGCAGTATTCAGACCAGAGGCAGCCGAGAATGGCGTATTCACCGCCGGCCGTAGCGCAGGTCGAGAGCAGGGCGGCGGGAAAAACCAGCTTGGGCGTTCCCTCGTCAACAGGCGGGTTATTGGGATCGTGGTTGATATCGAGCTGCTTTTTGCAGCCGGTGAAAACAAGCAGTACACTGGCGGCTGCGATAACGATATGGTTTGATAATCTCATGATAGCTTATTAATGGTTTTATAAATGTGGTGATCAGAAATTCGCACGAAGCGATACGCCGAATGTCCTGGCGCTGGGCCCGGTGCCTGCGCCGTATTCTCCGAACTCGCTGCTGATATCATTGCCCAGGTTCGACACTTCGGGATCGATATAGGCATTCGATTTCGGCGTCCAGAGCAGGAAATTCCTGCCATAGAGCGTTACCGAAATATTGCCTGCCTTTATTTTCTGCGCCAGCGATTTCGGCAGGTTATAGGTGAGCGTTACATCCCGGAGCTTGATGAAAGAACGGTCGATCAGCCGCATGGGATAAGCCAGCGGCTTGTCGTTATTGGTATAGAAATAATCGGGGATCCTTGTCTGGTCAATGACCGTGCTGTTGGGAACATACGTGGCCTTGCCGTCGCTTCCGATGATCTCATTCACGGAATTCGGAATAACGAATGGCTTGCGGTCGTTATATGCCGTTGCCAGCGCATTGCCGGTGAATAAAACAAGGTCTGCTGTTCCGCTGTAGAACATGCCGCCCTTGCGGTAGTCGAACGAAAACCCGAGCTGGAAATCCTTAAAGCTGATGGTATTGAAAAGGCCCATGGTGAAATCGCGCAGCGAGCTGCCGATATCCACCTTATCATCTGCCTGCACCGGGAATGCCGTATTGGGATCGACTATGATCTTTCCATCGGGACTGAACCTGGGATAAGGACTGTAGAACGATGCGAGCGGCTTGCCCGGCACGGCACGGAATTCCATGCCGCCGGTCAGGCCGTCTGTTGCGATGATTATTTTGTCGAGGCCATTGGTCAGCCTGATGACCTTGTTCCAGTCTTTGGCAAAAGTGTAATTGATCTTCCAGCTCAGATCATTGGTGCGAATGGGAGTAATATCGAAGCTGATCTCAACGCCTTTATTGCTCACGAGCCCGATGTTTTCTACCAGTGTCGTATAACCGGTGGCGGGAGAGATGGGCACATTGAAGATCTGCCCGTTCGTTTGTTTGTTATAGTAAGCGGCGTCCAGGCCTACGCGGTTATTGAAAAGCCTGATCTCCGTGCCGAACTCATATTCTTTGGTGATGATGGGCTTCAGGTTAAGATTGCCGATGCCGTTGGCAATGGTGAATCCGTTGATGCCGTTGAAAGGAAATGTCAGCGATCCATACCGCATTCCCGCATAAGGATCGCCGGTAGGTGTGATGCTGCCCTGCGTAAGGATGGGATATACGAGATAAGGCGCGGCATCGGCCCCTGTTTTTCCATAAGCCGCCCTGAACTTGAGCAGGGAAACATGGCTGCCCAGGTCGAAGGTCTGCGAAGCTATCCAGGCAATATTGCCGCCCGGATAAAAGAAATGATTATCGTTCAGCGGAAGTGTGGAAGACCAGTCGTTGCGGGCATTCACCGTCAAATATAACTGATCGCGGAATCCCAGCGTGGCCTGTCCGTAAATGCCGATAAGCCTTTTCCGCAGCAGTATATTGGAGGAAGTGGGCGGGTTATCGGAATTCGACAGATTATAAAAGCCGGCAACGGTAAGTCCCTGAATGGCGGTGGTTACATTGGAGGTTTGTGTCTGATAAAAATTCGTACCGGCAATTACATCCAGGTTAAAGTCCCTGCCGAGGTCTTTATTGTATTTGAGAATGAAATCGGCATTGATGATATCGTTATGATCCACCTGCTCCTGGTACGATCCGATATCGGGCCTTCTGGCGGCTCCTTCCACATTGTTGCCTGCATTCCAGCTTCCGGGTGCAGGCGCATTCACGGCATTCCAGATACGTGTTCTGGAATTGGTGAAATCGCCGCCGATGCGGAACTGCGCAGAAAGATCGTTGGTGAACTTATAGCTCATATCTAGCTTTCCGAAGAAGCGGTCGGAACGCTGGTTGCTTCCGTTTTCCCAGAGATCGTAATAGGGGTTTTCGGCGTAAGGGGTGAAGTAATTGTCTACATTGAAGAACTTATTCTTGTAATCGATAAAATCCCTGACGGGCATATCGACCGGAATTTGCCAGATCTGCGTATAGATGTCATTTCCGAAAGGAGACAGTGGAAACTTGGCCGGCGTATTCAGGTTGCGGTTGATGTAATTGAAAGAGCTGCTGATGGTAAAATTATTATACGTGCTGTTCGTGCGCAGCGCGAAAGTATGGCGCTGCAGCTTGTCGGTATTGCCGGGCAGCATGCCGTCGCTGAACACATTGCCATAAGAAAAATAATAAGTGTTCTTTTCATTGCCGCCTGATATGGAAATGGAATTATTGGATTCCGATCCCTTGTCGAAGAAGTCGCGGATGCTGTGGTAGGAGAAAGGTTTGATGAGCTGCGAATTGTCGACGGTAGCGCCCCAGGGCCGCATCTGTCCGTCGAGCTTGGGGCCCCAGCTTCCGTTCTCGGAGAGAATGAATGATCCTCCCCATCCCTGGCCGAATTCTTTTTGATAAACAGGAAGCTTGCCTACTTCCTGCATATTGTAGGTGCTGCTCAGCTCCACCCTCATCTTCCCCGATCTTCCTTTTTTGGTAGTGATCATGATCGCTCCGTTCTTGGCTTGCGTGCCATACAGGGCAGAAGCGGCGGTTCCTTTCAGCACCGTGATGTTTTCGATATCATTGGGATTGATATCGGTGCTGCCATTGCCATAGTCGGAAAGTGCAGGGCCGTTTCCGCCTCCTGCTGCTGTATTGAACAATGCATCGCTGAGCGGAACGCCGTCGATCACATACAGCGGCTGGTTATTGCCCACGATATTGCCATATCCTCTCAGCACCACTTTCGTAGAGCCTCCCGGTGTGCCGCTGACCGATGAAATATCGGCGCCGGCGATCTTGCCCTGCAATCCGTCGAGCATGCTTACCGGAGCAGCCCTCGTTATCGTTTCCGTGCCGAACGATGCTGTTGAATAACCTACTTTGGCCTTGCTCTTAGACTGGCCGAGAGCAGTAACCACCACTTCACTCAACGCGGCATCCTGCAGGCGCAGGCTCACTTCGAGATTGGCTTCATTTCTTACCGGCACTTCAGCAGCCACGTAGTTGGCGGCGCTGATGATGAGCGTTTGTCCAGGCGAGGCCTTGATCCTGAACACACCATCCACATCGGCGGCAACGGAGGCCTTGCTTCCTTTAACCCGTACAGTAGCATAAGAAACAGCTTCGCCTTTATTGTTGGTGACCCTGCCCGTGATCAGCGACTGGGCAGGTAACTGGTAAGCAACAAAAAGACATAGGAGGATGAGTAAAATGCGCATAGCAGTGTTTTGATTTTTAAAAAAATGGATGAACGCATGAGTATGGGAAGGGCTTCCGCGCCTCATGTGTATTAAGCACATGACAAGCTAAATTGCTTAATTGCTGGTCACGAAATAGCCCTTAATTCCCTAACCGGGATAATTGGATACTGAATAGGGGAATTGCGATGCTGAAGCGAAACGCTTAACGCGGAATGCAAAACGCAATTTTTAAAAGAAGAAAGCGTTTAGCGTTAAGCGTTCGGCGTTCAGCGTGCATAAGTTGTCTTTTAATCGGTTAATATCGCCGTTCGGTCGATTTTGCTTGAAAACAAAAAAATTTGATTCTAACTTTCGATCCGCTTAGCCTAAATGCATTCCGGAGAAAAAGTTTTCTCTAGCGGGCAACTTCTCCGGAGATTATTGTTGCCCATAGAAGTTTTCTCATGTGACTACGCAGGTGGTTTCTACTACCTGCTTTTTTTATGGTCATGTTTGCGCTACCTTCACTGTTTGATATGAATGTATACCCGCTCATTTTTTCCAATCAACCGAAATACAGGATAACGCGCCATGTGATATTCTGGGCGCTCTGGATTTCTTATTATGCAATAGAATCGTCGCTGAACTGGACTTTCAAATACCCGTTTTCCAAAACCATCGGATGGGCGTTCACGGAAGTAACGCTCTCCACCCCGCTCGATATGATGTTCTGCTATTCGATCATCTATTTTTTGTTGCCGCGTTTTCTGTTCAAGGGCAGGTATATCAGCATGATTTTGCTCTGGCTGCTTTTCAGCATATTGTTCATCGTGGGCTTTCACTTATTCAACATCACCGTGTCGGCGCCTTTGCGCAAGTGGTTTGGGGTAAGCCAGCAGGTTTTCAAGGACGATTATATCATGCTGTTCTTTGCCTATTTCGGATCCATCAATGAAGAGGGTTGTATGGCGGCTGCCATCAAGCTCGGCAAAATGTGGTATATCAAACAACAGGAGCTCGATCTCATCAAAAGTGAAAAGGAGAAGAATATTCCGATGGTGCCCGACGGCATGCGGCCTGCCCTGCTGATCAGTGCGCTGAATAAAGTAGAGCGCCTTTCCGGTGAAAGACCGGCCGTTATTCCGGGCATGATCAGGAAGATCAAGAACCTGTTGCTCTATGTGATCTATGATAATAACCAGGCCAAGGTTAGATTGGAAAAAGAGCTCAAGCTGCTTGAAGAATATGTTGCGCTGGAGCGCGAAGGCAATGGAGAATCGCTTGGCATCAATATGAAGATATCGGGCAATATGAAAGAGGAGCGCATTGCACCGTTCATCATCCTGCCGCTGGTCGAGAACAGCTTCCGCCAGTTGTCTTTGCTGGAGCTGCCGAGTAAATCCATCGATCTTGAAATAAAACTGACCGAAGGGCAACTATATATTATGGTGGCCTGGAGCAAGCCGGTCGACACTTCTACGCTGGCCAACGGCAGCAATGTATTCCTGCAGAATATCGAAAAGCGGCTCAGCCTGCTTTATCCGCAAAGTCATGAGCTGAAAGTGGTCATCAAGACCGACCAGTTCATCGTTCATTGCAGGATCAACCTGCATGGAGCGGTGAGTTAGAATAGGCAATAGGCAATGGGCAATTGGCAATTTTTAAATACCGGTTTATTGCTTATTGCCTATTGCCCATTGTTCACTATCTTCATTATACATGAACAAGCCGCCTTCTTCTGCTCCGCAGCTCTCCCGAAGCCTCGGCCCTTTGATGTTATGGGGACTGGGTGTGGGTTATGTTATCTCCGGCATGTACTTCGGCTGGAACCTCGGGCTGGAAGCAGGAGGCACGCTGGGCCTTGCGATCGCTACATTTTTCATTATCATTTTTTATATCACATTCACTTTCTCCTATACGGAG
>CAYYZJ010000239.1:0-3638 GCA_964475615.1 uncultured Flavitalea sp.
GTGAATATTGAACCATGGACACACTGGCTTATTTTAAAGAACATTTCGATCAATTGCAGTCGGCCAATGCCGGAAGCGGGCTCAACAGCCTTCGCCAGCATGCATTCCAGGCGTTCAGCGCCATGGGCATTCCGACCATGAGGCAGGAAGAATGGAAATATACCCGCATCAGCGGCCTTTTCAATAAGGAATATCGCTTCGCGGTCAATCCCGTTGCCGTTTCTTTTCCTACCAATGAACTGGATGCCTTCCGCCTGCCCGGTCATGAACAGGCCAATGAGCTGGTGTTCATCAACGGCATCTTTTCGCAGGCCCTTTCTGTAATCCGTTCTTCGCAGTTGCAGGTAATGCCTCTGGAGGAAGCCGCAGTGAATGAATATAAACATATCGTCTTCAAACATCTCGGTCACAGCGCCCAGTATCTGAAAGACGGCATCAATGCGCTCAGCACCGCTTTCATACACGGGGCCGTATTCATCCACATAAAAAGAGGATATACGCCTGAGCATCCTGTTTATATCTATCATGTTTCGGACGCGCGCGAAGCCAACACTTTTTCGCAGCCGAGAAGCCTGATCTATCTGGACGAGAACGCTTCCATGCAGGTGATAGAAACATTCATCACGCATGGGCCGCAGGAAAGCTTTACCAATCATGTTACCGAAATAGCAGTGGAAAAAGATGCGCGGCTGGAATATTACAAAATACAGAACGACGCCTCGCATGCAAGCCAGGTGAGCAGCACGCATATCAGGCAAACCGGCAAGAGCTACACGCATTCGGTAGTGATATCGCTGAACGGAGCACTGGTGCGCAATAATCTCAATGTGGTGATGGATGCCACCCGTTGCGAATCGCACCTGTTCGGACGTTATTGCCTGAAAGGCCAGAGCCATATCGATCATCATACCGTGGTCGACAATATGCAGCCCAACTGCTTCAGCAACGAACTGTACAAAGGCATCATGGACGATAATGCCACCGGCGTGTTCAACGGAAAGATCTATGTGCGCCGCGATGCCCAGAAAACCAATGCCTATCAATCCAACAAGAACATATTGCTTTCGGACAATGCTTCGGTGAACACCAAGCCGCAGCTCGAGATCTATGCCGACGATGTAAAGTGCTCGCACGGATGCACCGTAGGCAGCCTGGATGAAGAAGCCTTGTTCTACCTGCGTTCACGGGGAGTGAGCAGGGAAAATGCAAAAGCCCTGCTGCTGCAGGCCTTTGCGATGGACATACTGGAGAACATTCACCCCGCTCCCATCCGTTCCTATATTGATCAACTGATTTCAGAACGACTTGAACTGATATAGCATGACAGAAATGGCCCTCTTATCGAAAAGTCTGGATGTATATGCCATCCGCCGCCAGTTCCCGGTGCTGAACCGCGAAGTGAAGGGAAGGCCATTGATCTATCTGGATAATGCGGCTACTTCGCAAAAGCCGCAACCGGTGATCGATGCCTTGGTGAATTATTATTCCGGATATAATGCCAATATCCATCGCGGCATCCATACGCTGGCGGAAGAGGCTACGGCCGCTTTTGCAAACACACGCAATACCGTTCAGCAGTTCATTCATGCCGCTTCGCGGGAAGAGATCATCTTCACCCGCGGCACAACCGAAAGCATCAACCTGGTATCGAATACCTGGGGCAGACAGCATATCAAAGCCGGCGACGAGATCATCATCTCCGCCATGGAACATCATTCCAATATCGTTCCCTGGCAAATGCTCTGCGAAGAAAAAGGCGCATCGCTCAAAATTATTCCCGTTAACGATAAAGGCGAGCTGCTGCTCGACGAATATGAAAAACTGCTGAGCCCCGCAACCAAGCTGGTTTCGGTGGTTTATGTTTCCAATGCGCTGGGCACCATCAATCCGGTTAAAAAAATAATCGACATGGCCCACCGGCAGGGAGCAGTGGTGTTGATCGACGGCGCGCAGGCTGCCGTTCATCTCGATATCGACGTGCAGTCCCTGGATTGCGATTTCTTTGCTTTTTCCGGGCACAAGCTCTATGGCCCCACCGGCGCCGGCGTGCTGTACGGAAAAAAACAATTGCTCGAAAGCATGCCTCCTTTCCAGGGCGGCGGGGAAATGATCAAGGAAGTGACATTTGAAAAAACATGGTACAACGACCTGCCTTATAAATATGAAGCCGGCACGCCGAATATTGCCGATACCATTGCGCTTAAAACAGCGCTGGACTTCGTGAATGCAACGGGCAGGGAAAAGATCAGGAAGCATGAAGAAGAACTGCTGGCTTATACAACGGCTCAGCTCGAACAGATACCCGGACTGACCATCATCGGCCAGGCAAAGGAAAAAACCAGTGTAGTGTCTTTCGTCATCGAACATATTCATCCGCAGGATATCGGCATTTTGCTCGATAACCGCGGCATTGCCGTAAGAACAGGACACCATTGCGCCCAGCCGCTGATGCAGCGCTTCGGCATTCCCGGAACCACGCGTGCATCATTTGCCATGTACAATACAAAAGAAGAAATAGACGAACTGGTGGCCGGATTGCAGAAGACGATAAAAATTTTATCCTGACATGAATGAAGAACAGAAATCCATACCGGCTATCGAAGACGAGATCGTAGAGGAATTTTCCATCTTCGATTCCTGGGACGATAAATATGAATACATCATCGACCTCGGCAAAAAGCTGCCGCCGCTGGAAGATGAATACAAGAAAGATGAGAACAAGGTTCGCGGATGCCAGTCGACCGTATGGCTGGTATCCGATTACCACGACGGAAAGGTCTTTTACAAGGCGGAAAGCGATGCCATCATCGTAAAAGGATTGATCAGCATGCTGATCAGGGTGCTTTCGGGTCATAAGCCCGATGAGATCATTAATGCACCGCTGGATTTCATCACCAGGATCGGGATGACTACGCATCTTGCGCAAACCCGCTCCAATGGCCTGCTTTCGATGGTAAAGCAAATGAAGCATTTTGCCCTGGCTTATAAATTAAAGAACGAATCGGGAAACAATTATGGACACAGAAGCGCTCAGGCAAAAAGTAATTGAAAAGCTGGAAACGATCTATGACCCGGAAATACCGGTGAACATTTATTCATTGGGCCTGATCTATGAAGTAAGCATCCTGCCCCTGAATAATGTGCAGATCGTGATGACGCTGACGGCGCCCAGTTGCCCGGCGGCCCAGTCACTGCCCATTGAGGTAGATCAGAAGCTGAGGGAGATAGAGGGCGTGAATGATGTGCATGTTGCCGTAACCTGGAATCCGCCATGGGACAGGAGCATGATGTCGGAAGAAGCCAAGCTGGAATTAGGAATGATGTAATTAAAAATAAATACAATGCCACAGATAAGTATCAACAGCCTGCTGGGCAAGGAAGGCCCCAGGTATTCGGAGATCATCGCAAAGCCTTACCGCGAGGAGCTGACAGAAGCCGGCTTTGAACAATTGCTTACGCCGGAAGATGTGGATAAGGCCCTGAACAGGCAGGACGACCAGATCGTATTGCTGGTATTGAATTCCGTATGCGGATGCTCGGCAAGGGTGGCCAGGCCAGGCACCTTGCTGTCGCTGTTCAACCCGGTGGTGCCCGACAGATGGGTTACGCTTTTTGCCGGCATGGAGCAGGAAGCGGTT
>CAYYZJ010000240.1:0-3281 GCA_964475615.1 uncultured Flavitalea sp.
CGATCTCATGGCCAGGCACCATCGGGAAGATGGAGCCGCCCCATTCATCTCTTACCTGGTGAATATCCGAATGGCAGACGCCGCAGTACAGGATCTCGATCTGTACGTCGTGCGGGCCGGGTTCCCTTCTTTCAAAACTGAAAGGGCCTAAGGGAGCCTTTGCATTTTGTGCTGCATAAGCTTTTGTTGCACTCATGGGTTGTGTTTTGTTTTAGTGATTGATAAAATAAATACCGGCAGGCAATGGATTATGCTGGTTCATGGGTAACAGGTTTCATGAAATAAAAATTAATGGTTCACCAGTTTCAGGGCGCCTTCGCTGTAACGCTTGCCTACATTGGGATGCCTTTCCAGCAGCTCTTCTATCGAATCGAGATCGGATTGCGATAATTGAATATCGACCGCAGCCGCATTCTCTTCGAGATATTTTCTTTTTTTGGTGCCTGGTATGGGAATGATATCATCACCCTGCGCCAATACCCAGGCCAGGGCCAATTGTGCGGGCGTTACATTTTTCTCTTTTGCCAGTGCTGCAAAATCGTCCACCAGGGCTTTGTTATTATTCCAGTGCTCATCATCGAAGCGCGGGAGGGTTCTGCGGAAATCATCGCCGGCCAGTTCATTCTTGTCCTGCACAGTGGCAGTGACCAGTCCCCTGGCCAGCGGACTGTAAGGAACGAATGTAATTCCCAGCTCGCGGCAAACGGGAAGGATCTCCTCTTCCACATCCCTCGTCAGCAGCGAATATTCGGTTTGAAGCGCAGTGATGGGATGCACCTGGTGCGCCCGGCGTATGGATTGGGGAGAAGCTTCGGAAAGGCCCAGGTATCTCACTTTACCCTGCTTCACTAGATCGGCCATGGCGCCAACCATATCTTCCACCGGAACATTGGGATCGATGCGATGCGCATAATAGAGGTCGATGGTATCGGTCTGCAGGCGCTTCAGGCTTTTTTCAACAGCGGTCTTCAGGTATGCAGGAGAGCCGTCGAAATAATTAGTGCCGTCGTCCCTCCACCTGAATCCGAATTTCGTTGCAATGAACACTTTATTGCGGTTGGGCGCCAGCACCCTCGATACCAGCTCTTCATTATGGCCGTTGCCGTACATATCGGCGGTGTCCCAGAAATTAATGCCCAGTTCCAGCGCCCTGTTCAGCGTGGCTACCGATTCCACATCATTGACAGGGCCATAGGCAAAGCTCATGCCCATGCAGCCCAGTCCGATGGCAGATAGCTTTTCGCCTGTGTTGCCAAGATTTCTGTATTTCATAAAAAATAGTTTGATAACAAAACTATTTCAGAAATCATGCCCGGGGCTTATAGATTTCAAACAATAAGTTATGAAATTCAAATAAGGATTCAGGGACCAGGAAGGATTTCGCGGATTTTCATTCAGGATGGTGGTCTCCATTATTAACGGAATGCCCCGGGAGTGAGTGTGGTTTGTTTTTTAAAGAAATTATTGAAGTAAGCGGGGTATTCAAAGCCCAGTGAATACGCTATCTGCGATACGCTCCAGTCGGTATGCATGAGCAGGGCCTTGGCTTCGCTGGTGATGCGCTCGGCAATGTGTTCAGTAGTGGTTTTACCGGTGACCTCCTTTACGGCGCGGTTCAGGTGGTTCACGTGCACGGAAAGATGGGAAGCATAGTCATTGGCTGTTTTCAGCTTCAGCACGTGATCGGGTGTGTCGATGGGGAACTGCCTTTCGAGCAATTCCATAAATAATGAAGCGATGCGCGAAGACGCATTCTTATGCCTGAAATAGCTGTTGGCGGGTTTCAGCTTGAGGGCTTCGTGGATGATGAGGTCGAGGTAATTGCGCAGCAGGTCGTATTTGTAGATATAATCCGATTTGATCTCCTCCATCATTTTGATGAAGATATCGTTCACATGGTTCACCTGTTTGGGATCGAGGAAGAAAACAGGATCGCCGCCGATCCTGAATAGCGGCGAATCGGCGAGGCTTTTTGCCCTGTCACCCCCGGAGATGAATGCTTCGGTGAAGAGGCAGAAATAACCATGCTGGTCTTGCGATGAAGGCTCCCAGGCATAGGGAATGCGCGGATTGGAGAACATGAGGGCGTCCTTATCGATCACGATGCCTTTGTCGGCATAATACAAAGTGCCCTGGCCGATGACCAGCGAGATCTTGTAAAAATCCCTGCGATTGTAGGGGCTTGAGCTCGGCCCGCAGTAATCCTCCCGCCGGTACACGTTGAAGTGACCTTTTTCTGTTGGCGAAATGGTTGTTTCAATAGCATGCCGTTTGTAGAATTCCTCTACTGTTTCGAGTTTGTTCATTTGAATTAAAAATATGAAGCAAATTTGAAAATTTGAAGATTTGAAAATTTGAAAATGGAAGACAGGCAATTAAGATCATTTTCAAATTTTCAAATTCCCAAATTTTCAAATTCTTCCAGCAATATCATTCATCAACTCTTTCACTTCCTGCTTTAACGCTTCGGGGCGGAGAATGCAGGCGTGGTCGCCAAACATAACATACCAGCGGGCGAAATGGTTCAGGTTGGAGGAAAGAAAATTCATTTCTATCCGGCCGTCTATTTCGCGCTGGGAAACGAAGCCGCTGTAATATTTCTGATCGCCCAGCCAGCGCATCACTTCCTTATCTACCCGGATAACCACATTTTCCAGTTGCTTTTCTTCGGAAACCCGCCTGAGAAAGCTTTTCAGCTCGGGATGCTGCTTATCGAATGTATTTTCGGTTATGCTTATCCGTGAAATCCGGTCAGTCCGGAAATCACGGTAGTCGTTCCGCAGCCTGCAGAAAGCAATGAGGTGCCAGAAACTGCCCTGGAAGAAAATGCCCACGGGCTCTACCTGGCGTTCGGTCTTCTGCTGATTGTAATCGGCGAGATAATGAATATGCAGCACTTTTTTATCCAGGATGCTTTTGAGGATGGTCTGGATGGGATTGGTCTTGAGCGCTGCATTCAGTTGGGGCCTGCTTTTGAGCACTTCGATATGATTGTCGATATGTTCCAGCAGGTCTTTTTCAGTCGACCGCAGCACGGCCTTCACTTTATACATGGCCGATTTATAGCTTTCTTCGGTAGAGGTGTCGGTAAATTTTTCGATCAGCTTTTCTGCAGTGAGGAATGCCGTTGCTTCTTCCCTGGTAAACATCACCGGCGGAAGCCGGTACCCGTCCATGATGGAATAGCCGATCCCTGTTTCGCCGATAACGGGAACGCCGGCTTCTTCCAGCGTTTTTACATCGCGGTAAACCGTACGCAGGCTGATGCCGAAGCGCTCGGC
>CAYYZJ010000241.1:0-1834 GCA_964475615.1 uncultured Flavitalea sp.
CATGCTGTAGAGCAGGCAGGCGAACTCGCAATGCAGTCCTTCATCGCGACTGATCAGCTCGTTGCTGAAGCTGAGCCCCGGCATCAGCCCTCTTTTCTTTAGCCAGAAAATAGAGCAGAAGCTTCCGCTGAAAAATATTCCCTCCACTGAGGCAAAAGCCACCAGCCGCTGTGCGAAATTGCCTTTGCTGATCCAGCGCAGCGCCCATTCCGCTTTTTTCTTCACGGCAGGAACCGTTTCGATGGCATGGAACAGCCGGTGCTTCTCCTGCTCATCTTTGATATACGTGTCGATCAGCAATGCATAGGTTTCGCTGTGAATGTTCTCCATCATGATCTGGAATCCATAAAAGCATCTTGCTTCGGGCAACTGCACTTCGCTCATGAAATTGACGGCGAGGTTTTCATTCACGATGCCGTCGCTGGCTGCAAAAAAAGCCAGCACATGGGCAATGAAATGGCGTTCGCCTTCATTCAGGTTTTGCCAGTCTTTCAGGTCGCCGCTGAGATCGATCTCCTCGGCAGTCCAGAAACTGGCCTCATGCCTTTTATAATGTTCCCATACAAGGGGATAATTGATGGGGAGGATCACAAAGCGGTCTTTGTTCTCCTTCAGGAGGATTTCATTTTCGTACTGCATAACAAAACATTTTTTAGCATGAACAATGCGTACGACAAGAGATGGAACTTCCAATAATGATGAATTGGGTTGAAGATCATCTTTGCCTGTACCTTATCCGGGAAGGTTCCAAACAATAACAGTTGAGGCAGGTCTCCTGGCTCGTAACCAGGATGTCCGTCCTTCTCATCCCGCCTGAGGCGGAACAATGGAATGAAGATGACATCCTGTTGTTATTACTTACAGTTGCCCGTCAGCCCGTGAATTGCACACGGTTCCCTATTAAGCAGACCGGAAACATTCCGGCATGCACCACAACCGTTATCAGCAAGAACTGAAACGAAAGTAGCATCTAAATAAAAAACTCCGCGCAGGAGTTTTTCACAACCTGTTAATTTCAACGAAAGCGGTTGACAGCAGCGGGTTTCATCATAATGCTCCGATATCCCTGATCAGCTTGTTGATCGATTCGGGGTTCGTGGCATCATAAAAACCGCGGATGCGGTTTTGTTTGTCCACCAGCGTAACATATTGCGTGTGGATAAATGCATTGTCCTTATTGGCATCGGTAATGGTATCTGCGCTCAGCAGGTAGCTTTGCTGCGCCATCCTGTAGAGGTCTATCTTATCGCCCGTTAAAAAGATCCAATGCCCGGGAATGGCGTTCATGCTATCGGCATATTTTTTCATTACCGGAACTTTGTCGGTGCCGGGATCAACGGTATGGGAAAGGATCACTACATCATCGCGATCCCTGAATGCCTGTTGAACCTGCTTCAGGTTCTTATTCATGACGGGGCAGATGCCTTTGCAGGTAGTGAAAAAATATTCCACCACCCTGATCTTTCCGGCAACGGTTTTATCGTTGACGATATTGCCGTCCTGATTAAGGAAAGAAAATTTTCCGACAGTGTGTCCCGGTTCGCCCAGCACAGGCAAGCTGCCTTTGGAAGAAGGTAAGATAAGCGCAATAAGCAGCACTACTATCGCCAGCAGAAACAGGAATATGCCGATCTTGAATCCACGGCTCATCGTTTGCTTGGAAGCCATAACAAAATCATTTGATTTTAGCGGTATATTTTTCCGGGTTCTTTTCAAATTCTTTCTTGCATTCCGCCGAGCAAAAGCCATAGCGCTTTCCCTGGTAGCTTGCCGTATCGGCAATGCCTGCGCTCAGGGGCATGCCGCAGGTGGGGTCTTTTTTGTAAGCAAAAGA
>CAYYZJ010000242.1:0-3508 GCA_964475615.1 uncultured Flavitalea sp.
ACCGCCGAAGAAGCCGTGCTCAAGATCCTTCAATATTATAACAATCCCGATATGCTTCCGTTGATGGGCGAGTACTCCCGCAAATTCTGTCGCAATGAATTCAATGTGGGATCAACCTGCAAAGAATATCGCAATTTATACAGCGGACAATTCAATGAAGTCGTATATGCAAAATGAAAATCTGAATGGAACGGAACTGCAGCACCTGCCGGTGAACGGAAGATCGATTCCCGAGTTGCAGGGCATTTATGCCCGGCTGGAGCAGATCAAGCATTTTATGGAGAGGGAAGCCGGGGAAAGGCAACTGACCATCGACAAGCAATCGGCCAAAATAGAAAAGCTGAAGCTGATGATTGCCAAAAAGGATGAGATTATTACCACCCTGGAGAACCAGTTGAAAGAATGCTCCAGGAATATCGAAGGCAACCGCCAGCTTATCAATAAAC
This sequence comes from uncultured Flavitalea sp., assembly GCA_964475615.1. Classification (GTDB taxonomy): domain Bacteria; phylum Bacteroidota; class Bacteroidia; order Chitinophagales; family Chitinophagaceae; genus Puia. The sequence goes on from CAYYZJ010000242.1 coordinate 447, forward strand.
TGCTTAACGACATCAGCCATTATCAGAATGATATAGAATGGTACAAGCGGACTTATGAAAAAAGAAGCCTCTGGGGCGTGGTAAAAGAAAAGCTGAATAAAAAGAAATGAAACCCAACGCAGAAAAAGCAGTATTATGGAAATGGAGCGTGTTTACGAAAAAAAAGGAAGCATATATACGAGAACAGATGCGAACGGACATTTTGAATACAGTGATGGCGACGCGCATGAGCTGTATATACTGCAGGCCATACAACATGCTGCCGATATCGGAACCGGCTCGGAAGAACTGTCTGCACAGATCCATAACTGGCCTACCCAGTATCATCTTTCCGGGCTGAGGGCCAACCTGCTTCGCCCTTTCGGCAATTTCCTGGATCAGAAAAATGTGCTTGAAATAGGATCGGGATGCGGAGCTATCACAAGATTTCTGGGCGAATGCAATGCAAAGGTAATAGCGCTGGAAGGCAGTCCGCGCCGGGCAGCCATCACCGCCGAACGCTGCCGCGACCTGCCTGATGTTACCGTAGTGTGCGATAATTTCGATCATTTTGAATGCGATGAACCGTTCGATGTCATTGTGCTTGCCGGCGTGCTGGAATACAGCAACCTGTTCATGAGCGGCGAAGATCCTGCAGGAACCCTGCTGCGGAAAGCCGCATCCCTGCTTACGGAAAAAGGCATTCTCATCGTGGCCATCGAAAACAAGCTGGGGCTCAAATACTGGTCGGGTGCGCCGGAAGATCATGTGGGGAAATCTTATTTCGGGATCGAAGGCCGCTATACCGGCGGGTCGCCCGCTACTTATGGAAAAGAAGAACTGACCAATCTGCTGAAGCATGCCGGCTTTTCGCAGTATGAACATTATTATCCTTTCCCGGATTATAAATTGCCTTCGGTTATCCTGAGAGAAAAATGTGTTGAAGTTAAATCCTTCAATATCGCCAACCTCATCATGCCCAATATCGAATACTTCCAGGATAAACGGTACACTGCTGCTTTTTCGCCGGCGCTGGCCGTGCCGCAGCTTGTTGTCAACAATCTGATACCGCATCTTTCCAATTCTTTTCTGGTAGTGGCCGGCAAAAGGAATATCAACATCGCCCTTAAAGACGCCATTGCCTACAGCTATAATGCTTCGCGCAAAAAACCGTATTGCAAAGAGAATATTTTCCTGCTCCGCGATCACGAGCAGATCGTGGTTTCTAGGAAAAAGCTCTATCCTGCTGCAGAGCCAATGCCCAATCCCTGGCTGGAGCAGGAACTCGTTGATGAAAATTATATCCAGGGCGATATTTATTTTCTGAAACTGATCGGCATTTGCTCCAACCCGAACTGGTCTGTAAAAGATATTATCAACTGGACGGTTCCCTATTATAAATTATTGCTCGGACTGGCGGAAACGAACGGAGAGCCTTATCTCCAGGGAAAATATGTTGATGTTACGCCTTTCAATATCCTTATCGATGCCGGTAAAAACCTTAATGCCTTCGATCTGGAATGGGAGGTCAAAGAACCGCTTCCGTTTTATTATGTGCTGTTCAGGGGCATCATCCATTGCCTGGGAAGGATCGGGGCCGTTCAGCAGCCGGAGGCCGGCACTCCTACTTATGCTTTCGAGCTGGCAAAAAAAATTACGGATCATTTTTTCCCTAAGGAAGAGCATATCGTGGAGGATTTTATTGAGCGGGAGAAAAGATATTTCGGATACGTAGTTCCCGGTAAAAATTATCAGCCGGTCAATTTCAGGCTCAATATCATCAGGAATGCTTCGGGCTCCGATGCACAGGCCGTCAATAATACCGGCCTCTCGCCATTGGATATTGTTCATGCAAAAGCGTATATACAGTCGGGTGAGGAAGGCTTTCAGGAAGCCGCTGCCGTAAGCGCTATTTTTTCGCTTACTCCCGCCAGGCAGGTATATTCACTGACCATTCCCAATCCATGGGGCGGCATTCAGAAGATCAGGATAGACCCTGCCGAGGAAACAGGACTGCTTCGCCTTTATGCCATTACGGTTAAGGATGACCGTGGCAATAAACTATTCCGCTGGAATTCTTTTTCCTCCAGGGCCATCGAGCTGCTGAATATGACCGTGATCGGGCCGGAGCATCGGGGAGAAGGCTCATGCCTGGTCTTCCTGACCAACGACCCGATGATGATATTTACCATGCCGGAAGACGCCCGCTTCCCGGACAGCCGGTATTTCACCATTGAGCTGGAGCTATCCTGCATGGAAGAACAGAAAGCAGCGTCCCTGCTCAGGAACCTGAAAAGCCTGTTTGCCGTTGATGCGGCTATCGGCAAGGCCGAAACAGGAATGCAGCGTAGCGATAGAAACATCCAGCAACTGATCGACGGTCTGGCAGACCGCTTCGCCGATCCATTTAAACACGAGCTGGAAGAAAAAGAAAAGCAGCTTCATGAAAAGGATGACCTGATCCGCAAGCTCAACCAGCAGAAAGAAAAGCTGAGCAGGGAAAAAAAGGAGCTGCTGGATGCAGGCAGAAAGCAGTTGGAGCAGGCCCGGGCCGAGATCGAATATCATAAAAGGATCATGGGCTGGTACCGGGATACCTATGAGAACAGGAGCTTTCTCGGCGTGATCAAGGAAAAGCTCAATTCCCGGATCAAGCAGTTCAGGGTAAATAAAAACCTGCGCATAAAGCCGGCGGTAGTAACCGGAAATCGGCCTAATAACGGTAAGGAGTATACGCAAATCAGGCCGGTAGCGCAGATCGATAAATCTTCTTTTTACTCAACCCATCCGGTTGATGAACAAATATCCCGGATCGGCATTTTCATTCATTTATTCTACCAGGATCTCTGGCCCGAGATCAATGGCTATCTCAAAAATGCAGGCATCAATTTCGATCTGCTGGTTACGCTGAATGAAGAAGATCCCGCATGTGAAGCAACGATCAACACAATCAAAAAAGATTATCCTTACGCCATCATCCTCAAAACACCAAATAAAGGGCTGGATATCGGGCCATTCTTCGAGCTGGTCAACGAAGCCATCAAAAGAAACCTGCAGTACGATTATATTTTAAAGATCCATAC
>CAYYZJ010000243.1:0-6048 GCA_964475615.1 uncultured Flavitalea sp.
CCCGAGCACCCTGAATTTTTCCGGATGCTGGTGCGAGGATTCATCTCCCCAGTACAAGGCAGGATAGATGATCACTTTTTTACCGGTCCAACGGGCATGCTCAGGGCCTGCGGCAGTAACGATGCCTGCGCCGTCGGAGCCGGGAATGACGGGATATTTAAGACCGGCATATTGTCCCTTTTGTATCCAGAGATCGCGGTGGTTGAGCGACGCGGCATGGAGCTGCACGATGACCTCATCACTGCCGGCAACCGGATCGGGACAATCTTTAAAAACAAGTGGCTGATTCTTATCATTAAGCACCAGGGCTTTCATGGTTGCAAAGGTAGTTTTCAATTGGCAATAGGCAATAAGCAATAAGCAACGGGCAATGAATATGATCAGTAAAACCTTGCCAATTGCCTATTGCCAATTAAAAATTTATTTGCCAAAGACCCAAAAATCTTAATTTTAATACGTTAACCTAAAAACCTTTAACAATGAAAACGCGCAATTTAACGCTCATCATCATCCTTGCTGTAATCCTGATATTCGGTGGTTGTGCCTGCAACGGCTATAACACGTTGGTCAAGCTCGATGAAAACACCAAAGGCAAATGGGGAAATGTGCAGAGTGAATACCAGCGCCGTTCCGACCTGATCCCGAACCTGGTGAACACGGTAAAAGGAGCAGCGAATTTTGAGCAGACCACACTCACCAATGTAATAGAAGCGCGTGCAAAAGCCACCCAGGTTAAGATAGATGCCAATGATCTTTCTCCGGAAAAAATTGCGCAGTTCCAGCAGGCGCAGGCACAGGTAACCGGCGCATTGGGCAGGTTGCTGGCCGTGGCTGAGAACTATCCCGACCTCAAGGCCACGCAGAATTTCCGCGACCTGCAGGCCCAGCTCGAAGGCACAGAGAACCGCATCAAGGTGGCGCGTAATGATTTCAATACCTCCGTGCAGGATTACAATTCAGTGGCCCGGCGCTTTCCCAATTCTTTGTATGCAGGAATATTTGGCTTTAAGACAAAAGGATATTTCCAGTCGGAGCCTGGTTCGGAAAAAGCGCCTAATGTTCAATTCTGATAACGCCGATCAAATTTTGCTCATTTGAGGATTCCATTTTTTTCAAAGAAGGACTTTTTTAATGCAGATGAAAAAAACCAGATCGTGCAGACCATCCGGCATGCCGAGCAGCAAACCAGCGGCGAGATACGTGTGTACGTGGAAAGCCGCTGCCGTTATGTAAACCCGCTCGACCGGGCCGCAGAGATTTTCTGGGTGCTGAAAATGGATCAAACGGCCGCACGCAATGCCGTGCTGATCTATGTTGCCGTAACCGACCGGCAACTGGCCATATTCGGCGATAAAGGCATTCATGAAAAAGTAGGTGATATATTCTGGAACGAAGAAGTGAATAAAATGCTTTCCCATATCGGCAAGGAAACTTATGCAGAGGCCATCGTCAGGATAGTGGGCGATATCGGTGAAGCGCTGCGCCGGCATTTCCCTTACGACGGCGAGAGCGATAAAAACGAGCTGCCCGACGATATCGTGTTCGGCAGATAAACCCGAAAGGCTATTGAATGAAGAAGATTTTATCATTACTGTTTATCCTTTCTTTTCTTGCAACGCAGGGACAAAATATTCCGCCTGCTCCCAATCCGCCCCGCCTGGTCAATGATTTTGCCCATGTGCTCACTGCCGATCAGATCAACTCACTGGAGAATAAGCTGGTGGATTATGACGACAGCACGTCCATTCAGATAGCCGTTGTTACGGTTCCCACTACCGGCGACTATGCCATCGAAGATTATGCATTGAAAATATTAAGGGATTGGGGCGTAGGAAATAAGAAGACCAATAACGGGCTGGTGATTTTGGCGGCCATGCAAGATCATAAAGTCTTTATCGCAACGGGCTATGGCATGGAAGGAGCGGTGCCCGATATCACGGCCAAGGAAATCGTCGAAAACGAGATCGTTCCCAATTTCAAGCAGAATAATTATTACCATGGATTAGACCTGGCAGCAGACGCCATCATCAAGGCCGCTGCCGGCGAATACAAAGCTCCTGAAGGATATAACCAGAGAGGAAAGCATGGAACCGGCGTTGGGAGCATACTCGGCATCATCATCTTCATCGTGATCCTGCTCATCCTGTTCGGCCGCGGCGGTGGAGGCGGCCGCGGCGGCATGATGAACAGAACCGGATTCTTTCCCTGGATCATCGCTTCCATGCTGAGTGACAGAGGTGGTTGGTCAGGAGGCGGCGGCTGGTCGGGCGGAGGAGGATGGTCAGGCGGTGGTGGCGGCGGCGGAGGCTTTGGCGGTTTCGGCGGAGGAAGCGGAGGGGGAGGAGGAGCCGGGGGAAGTTGGTGATGCGGGATACGGGATGCGAGATACGGGATGAGGTTTAGATGTGAGATGTGAGTGAAGGGTGTTTAAGACAGATCATAACGTAAGGAGACGCCGGATGGAAATTTTTTCCTTTTGTATAGCATCCACACGGCTGGCTCAATCAATTTAGAAGACATTCCGGGTGAAGGATTGCTCAAGTATAAACAGTGACCATACAATCATAAATCCCAAAGAAAAAGCCTCACTACCTGCATCCAAGACATTTGCCATAAAGAACAAATAACGGCCTCAAACATCCTTCCCCCAATAGGTTCATCATTCTTACAGTTGGCACAAACACCAATAGCTGGCTCATCCCGCATCTCATATCCTATATCCCGCATCCCGCCCCCCGCATCTCACATCCCCCTCTTCTCCTCAGCCAGCTTAGCCTCGATGTAATCGATCTGGCTTTGTACTGCTGCTTTGTCTGATGAACTGGATTTGGTGGATTGCTTTTTTTCGACGATCTGCTTCATCAGGCTGTCGATAACGGGAACGGCAGATGAATCTCTGTCTTTTGCGAGAGCGTCGCGGAACCTGATGATCTGGTCAACGCCTGCTTTTACTTTTTCGGTACTGTTGATATTGGCGATATACTCGCACATGGGCTGCAGCAGCTCCATTTTCAGCGGCATCTTGTTGTGCAGGCCCCCGAAATAATCATTCACCGCATCAAAACCGGTTTCATCATTCGCCTTGATCATAATGATGGCCAGCGCAGTCATCAGCTCTCCTTTTGCCGGCTTTTTGATCTGCTCCCTGGCGCTCGTGTAGGCAGCCTCAGGATCCAGCAGCATCAGGCCTTCCAGGGCATTGCCGGCAACCGTATAGGAAGAATCGTTCAGGTGTTTCTGAAATAATGATTTGAATTCCTGCTTGTCGTAATAGGTGAGCGCTCCGAGCGCATTGCCTTGCACCGTCGGCTCCGGATCATGGTCTGCCAGGTCGATGAGAATGGGCTCTATCTGGCTTTTAACAGTGGGGTCTTTGAGGTCGAGCCGGGTCAGGGTGTAATTTCTCAGGTCGAAATATTTGTCTTTCATCGCCAGCTTCAGGAGCTCGAGCGCCTGCGGGTCGGTTTGATTTTTGGCGCAATAGTCGATGGCTTCCTTGCGGTCGAGGTAAAGGCCGGCGTGCTTATATTGATAAATGAAATTGGCCAGTGTTTTATGATCGTTCTTTTCGCAGAGGATGATCTTGTCGCCGTCTACATTCACCAGGTCGGGCTTCTGTTTATAAGCGAAGCTGAACGTGTCTGTTTTATCGGTTATCCATACCTGGTGCCGCTCTTTCTTGTCACCCTCGTAAATATCGATGGCCAGGGGAAGACGGAATGCCTTATCGCCATCCTGCGTTTGATTAACGATCACTTTCACGGTTCTGGAAGCATCGTCGTAAACATAATCGATGTCCAGCTTCGGGTGACCGCTACCGTAATACCATTGATCCCAGAACCAGTGAAGATCCTGGCCGGTTATTTCTTCAAAAGCCAGGCGAAGATTTTCCGCTTCGCCCCATTTGAATTTGTTGGTGGTCAGGTAGAGATTGAGCGATTTGAAAAAGGCGCTGTCGCCCACATAATTCCGTAGCATGTTCAGGATGCGGCCGCCTTTGGCGTAGGTCACCATATCGAACATATCTTCCTTGTCGGCATAATGAAAGCGGATCAGGTCTTTGGAAGGATTGGTTTCATCGGACAGATATTTTTCAATGTCTTTATAGCTGGTTGCATCGCCGGCGTCCTTTCCGTATTTGTATTCGTTCCATAGCGTTTCGCTGAAATCGGCGAAGGATTCGTTCACCGAAAGATTGCTCCAGCTTTCGGTGGTCACCAGGTCGCCGAACCATTGATGGAAGAGCTCGTGTGCGATATACTCTTCGTATGCATTTCCATCAACAAGCTGCCGGGCATCCTGCTGCAGGGCGTCTGTATGCAGGGTAGCGCTTGTATTTTCCATGGCGCCGCTCACATAATCGCGCGCGGTCATCTGTGCATATTTGTTCCAGGGATATTCCACACCCAGCACGCGCGAGTAAAAAGCGATCATCTCCGGAGTATGGCCGAATATCTTCCGCGCAACCGGGGCATATTCCTTCTCCACATAATAGCTCACTTCCTTTCCTTTGTAGGAATCCTTCACAACGGCATAATCGCCTACGCCCATGAAGAACAGGTAAGGAGCATTGGGCAGATCCATTTTCCAGGTATCGGTGCGGGTGCCGTCGGCATTTTTCTTTTGTGCAACGAGCTTTCCGTTGGAGAGGGTTACATATTTGGCGGGAACGGTCATGCTGATCTCTTCGGTCGATTTCTGGTTGGGCTTGTCGATCGTGGGGCACCATACGGAAGTGGATTCTGTTTCGCCCTGTGTCCAGATCTGCGTGGGCTTTCCTTTTTCGGTGCCATGGGGATTGATGAAGTATAAGCCCTTGTCGTCGGTAATAGCTGAGCTGCCATGCGACTTCAGGTCATTGGGCTTGGCAATATAGTCGATGAAGATGGTATATTTTTCGTTGTTCTTATAGGTCTTGTCGAGCCGGATCTTCAGCATCATCCCGTTATAATCGGGTTTCAGCGGAATGCTGGAATTGCCTTTTACCAGGGCAACCTGGCGGATATCCATTCCTTTGGCGTCCAGCGAAAGCGAATCGGTGGGATAAAAATGGGGCTTGAGGGTGATCCAGGCTTTTCCATACATCCAGGTTTTATCGTAATCGAATTTTACATCCAGCTTCGTATGTACGAGGTCGTTAATCTTTGTAGCAGTGGCGCGGTAAATGGCCAATTCCTTTCTGATCGTGGCGGAATCCTGGGCAAACAATGCCACACTCATCATCAGTCCTGCAAGCAAGCATGTTATTCTCTTCATGATTCTTTTTTTATAAACCGTAAAGATACGCTGAACGCCTAACGCGGAACGCCGAAGGCAGAATAAAAAATATACTGAGGAGGAACGCTAAATGCTGAACGCTGAACGCAAGAATTGAGTATTTTTATACGTTTATAATGCTCGTAAATGCCTGATGCAAAATCCAAATCCGCCCAGCGTTCTGCATTAAGCGTTCCGCGTTCCGCGTAAAAAGTAAACAGAAAAAAAATGTTAAAGATCGGTCTTGCCGTATTCCTCTTTCTCCTGACTGCTAACAGCTATTCCCAGCAAGAAGGCTACTTGCTGTCGATCGATGCGGAGAACGGCAAGCCATTCTATGTACATATTGGCGATAAAACCTTTGCTTCTTCCGATACAGGCCATCTGGCCATTCCTTCGCTTAGGGACAGCTCCTATATCATTACGATCGGTTTTCCGGGAAACCAGTTTCCGGAACAGCAGTTCCTGCTCCGGATCAATGACCGGGATGAGGTTTTTCAGTTAAAGAACAGGGACGATCAGGGATGGGCGCTTTATAACGGGCAGACCCAGGAATGGAAAACGCCGCTTGCTGCCGGAGGCGGCTCTTCATTTACAGCAGGAGTTAAAAGAGACGATCCTTTTTCACGCCTTATGGCGGCAGTAGTGAATGATACGGCAATATTGTATAATACTTATGTAGAAGAAAAGCCGGCGGAAGACATGGCAAAAAAAGAAGCGGCAAATCCGGTTCCTGCAAAAACAGATTCTGCGCTTGCTGCTGCGGAAAGCAAAAAAGCGGATACAACGCAA
>CAYYZJ010000244.1:0-2757 GCA_964475615.1 uncultured Flavitalea sp.
AAAAACAATGTCCTTGGTGAACAATTTGCTTTCAATTTCTTTCTATCCTTGATTACACTTGAGCTGCTGTTATCCGGATATGCAAAAGACCGTTTGAATTGAATGTATACAGGGCTAATAGAATCAATTAAGGCATCTGCACCATAAATAACTTCATCTTTTTTTGACAATGGAACTAAAGCAAAAGGCGCTCTTGGGAATCTTGTAATGGTCAACATAGATTGAATCATGAAGCCAACAATGTCCTCTGTAAAGTCTGGTGTTATAAGGTTCGATTTACTCATCGGTGGGGTTCTCTAATTGCCGCCAAACGGCCAGGTATTGCAGATGGTGGGGAATTTTATATTCGTCCGCCCGGTACTGCTGCATGGCTTTTCGATAAAGTTAAATAATATGAACAAAAGCTGGGCTTTATTCGTCAAGCCCCGAACTGCAGTACAGCAGAATTACTGCTGCTGAATGCTCCAATGTCGAGTCCTACTACTGGCAATACCAGTGTTATGTGATCGGCATTATGTTCTACTTTATTTATGTCACGTTTAACAATAATCATCTATTGAATCTCCACCTGTCCATTCCAATCCTTGTGCAAGTGTAAACTGTTTTTCTGCTCCGTCCTTCTCGAAAAAAGTACCAAGACTAGCATGCACGAATAAATCATTTTCATAAGTTACTTGTAATAAAGACCAAGGCTTAATTGAGTCACCTTCACTAAACTCACACATTATCCATAAAGTATTTTCGTCTTGAGATACTGCAAATTTTTCAGCCATTGACTTTGCATGTTGGTTCAAGGAGAAAGTTTCTCCAATCTTAATGTTTGTAGCATAAGTAGCAATAGGATTCTTGATACTTTCTTGCGGACAACAAAGAAATTCAGTTGGAGTTTTCCAATCTTTCTGAACTGCATTTGGAGTTAGTGAATCTGAAAATTTTGGCACTACTTCCTCAATTTGTACTTTGGGCAAACTACGATCGAATATCCATTCTCCTAATGAACCTCCTTGTAGCGGTTTATCACTTTCTGCCCAAGCCAATAGTCTTTCTTTACTTGCTTGTGCTTCGTGAACACTAACAGTACACATCCATTCATAGTTTGGTTCTTGAAATTTGTCCCTAAATTTTGAAGGGTCAGCAAGAAATGCTTCAACGCTTCCGCAAATAATTTCGATACGTCTTGCTGTAATTGGATTAAGTAGAATGTTTTCTAATCGTGTTACCCAACGTAGATTGTTTGGTCGGTTATTTTGTTTGTTTGTGTCAATATGGTCAACAACGTGTTCTTTCGTTGGCGGTTCTCCGTGAAATGCGGTTGCAACTATTCTGTGAACACGAACCGATGCAATTTCTAAATAACCTGTCTTACTATTTAGTTTGCCAAAAGTCCAATTGCTGTCGGTTGGTCGTGGTCGCTTTCCATCAATTGGGTAGCGTAATACCGCTCCGTTGTCACGAACAGAGTAACCTTCGTTCTTGTAAATGCATTCGCATTCTTTTTCAAAGTGATTTACGTTGACCATAACGTTAAGATTTTTTAGGTTCAACGAAATCAATTAATTCAATTTTAGCACCAAGGGCAAAAGCAATTTTCGAAAGTATATCTAAACCAACTGAATAACGTCCTTGTTCAATGCGGCTAAGGTTAGCTGCGTCGATATTAGCGATTTGAGCAAGCATTTTTGCTTCAATTTTTTTCTCTTTTCGCAATTCACGTATTCTTGCACCAATTCTTTCTCTTTCTTGATAAAGCAAAATTCTTTCATCTTCCCTGTCGCCTTTTCCTCCGTAAATCCCAAGCCCTTCATCATAATTCATTTTTATCCAAATCCAATACCCTATACTCATACTTATATTATCCTCAAAATATTTTTGAAAATAATAGGAAAATTTTCCCGCAAAGTATTGTTGATTTTGTTTGGGAACTGGAAAATAGGTGTGCCAAATGAATTGTTCCCCGTCTTGTGCAATGATCTCAATAGTAGAGTCATCTACAAATCTTGCTTGTATCATAATTATTGTTGCCGTATTTATCGTGTTGCCGCCACTTTTAAAATATGAAGTAAAGGTAGAAATAAATTTTACAATTGGTGTATTTGCCAATTATAAAATTTAGTATATGGGAATAACTAGCCTCTCATTAAGTTCGTTTGACCACTGAACTTGCCACACTCGTCCATCAATTTGGTCAAGCAAAATGAAATTGTATATGTTCGTTGTTGGATAAAGAAAGAACCTGCCATTTTTTTCCTCTTCGCTTGAAACACGAGATGTTAATGATAAAGGAACCTGAAACGTGTTATCTCCTGTACTCCATTGAACTTGCCACATTTGCCCATTTCTCGTATTTAACTTTATAAATGTGTATATATTTTTTGTAGAAAAGAGCCGATACACAGCAGCACTATCCGTAGAAATATTTTGGGTAGGGGCTACAGATGTACTTTGAGAAAAAGCAGAAATTGTTGATAGAATAATGATTGATGCAGTAAATAATTTTCTCATAACGGTTTAAGTATTTGGGTTCTGTTTGTAGGGGGTCGTTTTATGCTGACACGCAACTCGTTAATTTATTCAATGTCTTGATCCAAAATTACTTATTGTTCAAGGGAAAATGGAACAAAAAAATTACTCAAAGCTGCACTGTCAGATTGATGAAACTGGGATATGTACTCAGATGCACCGGCGAAATCTAAACATGGCTGAGTAGTTATATAATTATTGATAGCATGAGTATGCAAAAAGCAATTGTAAGGGTCC
>CAYYZJ010000245.1:0-4575 GCA_964475615.1 uncultured Flavitalea sp.
CAGATACATCGTTCAGCAATCCGATGCCGCGCACCACATAAGCCTGGCCGTTCCGTTTGATCACATCGCCGCCAACGTTCACATTGCTTTTGGCCACCGCATTGTATACATCCAGCGAGGTGAGGTTGTATTTGATCAGCAGGTCGGGGTTCACGCTCACTTCAAAGATCTTTTCTTCCCCGCCGAAGCTGTTTACATCGGCAATGCCGGGAACGGATTTGAACTGGCGGTCGAGCACCCAGTCCTGCAGCACGGTAAGGTCGCGGATGGAGTGCGTGGAGCTTTTCAGGGTATAGCGATATATTTCTCCGGTGGGGCCGTAAGGAGGTTGCACTTCGGGTTTCACGCCTTCGGGCAGGTCGGCATTCATGAGGCGGCTCATGACCTGCTGGCGGGCGAAAGCATCGTCAACGCCATCGTCGAAAATAATGGTGATATAGGAAAGCCCGAATGAGGAGTTGGTACGCAGGTTGGATTTTTTCTGCACGGAGTTCAGCTCCGTTTCCAGCGGTATGGTAATGAATTTCTCCACTTCCTCGGCGCTGCGTCCGGGCCATTGGGTGATGATGATGATCTGGGTATTGGTAACGTCGGGAAAGGTTTCGATAGGGGTTTCCTTATAGCTCCAGATACCCAGTGCAACAAGCACGCCCGTGAGGAAGAAAACGAAATAGCGGTGCCTGAGCGAAAAATGGATGATCTGTTTGATGAACTTGTTCATAATATTTTTTTTAACCCCCGACGGGGTTTGGGACCCGCCGGGGGAGCGGCAGTCGATAACCCTGACAGGGTTTGGAACCTCGTCGGGGAATCGCGGTCAATCAATAACCCCGGCGGGTTTCAACCCCGTCAGCGGTTACCTGTCAAGTAAAGCTTTATATAAAAGGATCTGGTTTTGTGAAATGATTTTGTCGCCGGCATTCAACCCGCTTGCGATATACGCCCTGTCCTGCACGGTCTTGATGACCTGCACTTCCTGTAACTGCAGGTTGCATTTGTCGTGATAGATGACGACGAAATTCCTGCCGTTATCGCTCACCAGCGCTGCTGCGGGAATGGTGATGGCCTGCTTTCCTTCTTTATTCTGCACAAGAATATTGGCGAACATCTCGGGCTTCAGCTCATGATTCCTGTTCGGAAGCCTGATGCGGATCCTCATTACTTTAGTTACTGAATCGAGTATCTGGTTCACCTTGTCCACTTCTCCCGGATAAACCTTATCGGGATAGGCCAGGGTAGTGATGTTGGCAGTATATCCTTCTTTTACTTTTGAAATATCGCTCTCATATACATTGGCCCAGACCCATACTTCATCGATATCGCCGATGGTGAAGAGATTGTCGGCATTATCGCTGCGGATGAATGCGCCCTGCGTCAGTTTCTTTTCAACCACATAACCGCTGATCGGCGCCTTGATGACATAAGTCCCGTCTTCGCGCGTATTGCCTTTTCCGTTGATGGCGATCTGTTCTTTTATTTTATTGGCTGCAGCCAGCGCCTTCTGATAATTCTCTTTCGCTTCCGCATATTCCTTTTCGCTGGCAATGCCGTTCTGGTAAAGCGATTCTGCATTGTCGAGCTGTTTTTTGGCAATGGACACATCATTACCGGCCGAAGCGAGGTCGCTGTAATTGCCTGCCACATCTGCACTCCTGATGATGGCCAGGGTTTGCCCCTGTTTTACCTTATCGCCAAGCGATACGGACACCTGGATGGCCTGTCCGCTGCTGAACGGAAAAACCTTCACCACTTTATTGTCGTCGAAGCTGATCTCGCCAGAGAGCTTCAGCTCATCCTTGATATCGGAAACAGTTGCGCTGTCGATCCGGATGATCCTGGCCAGGGAATCGGTTATGCATACCGGTGGGGATGCTTCGGCTGTTTCCGCTCCATGCGATTTACAGGAATGCAGCAAAGCCAGCATGCCCGTTATCCAGATCGCTTGTATGATTATTTTTTTCATGATCGGGGCTTTGTTTGTTAATGGTTATTGGATAGGGATGATATTGGTTCCTGTTGTAAAATCCAGCTCTGCGCCGGCGCTGCGCAGGTTGGCATCCTGCTGTAACTGTTTTATCCTGGCATCCTTGTAGGCGTCAAAAAAATCGAGGAACTCCAGCAGTCCTACCTGCCGCTGTTCATAGCTGCCGGTGATGTGCTGCAATAGTTCGTCGTATTGCGTGCTGAGCTCAGGCGGTTGCTTTTTTCTCAGGTCGGAAGCGATGAGCAGCTTGTTGTAAGCCGCCAGCACTTCCTGGGCCGACTGATCCTGCGCCTGCTTTGCCGTTGCTTCGGCCTGTTTGATGCTGAAGGTGGCTGCCTTGATATTTCCTTTGTTTCTATCGAGGATGGGAATGGGGAGAGAGATGGTCAGTCCCCAGTAATTGGGTACATAAGTGCTGCGCTGGTCGAATTCAATGCCGGCGGTTACATCGGGCACAGCCAGCGATTTCTGATAGGCCAGGTTATGCTGCTGTGTGAGCAGGTTTGTCCTTGCCAGTTGCAGGTCGGGGCGGTTGGCCATGGCGCTGTCGAGCAGTGCGGCAATGCTCAGTTGTTGTATGCCCGTGTCTTTCAATGGAGGCAGCACCGGAACGATGATGGTATCGCCGGGCATCTGCAGCAACACATGAATATCCTTTTGCATGTCGGCGATCTGCCGCATCAGGTCGGCCTGGTCGCTTTGCAGGCTGTACAGGAGAGATTTGATGCGGATGTTTTCTTTAAGCGAGATATTGCCGCTTTTCAACTGGGCATCCATTCCCGTGACCAGTTTTTGAAGTGAGCCGGTTTCCTTGTCGTAGATCTTTCCGGTTTCCAGCAATTGATGAAGCGAATAGAAATCGGTCCGCAGCAGGTAGCGCAGGTTGCGCATGAGGTCGCTGAACTGCTGCCCGGCTGTCAACTGCCCGTCTTTGGCCAGTTGGATCAGCTTGTTCCTCTTGCCTGCCGTACGGATGAGCTCCTGTAGCTGCGCATATACCTGTCCGTAAGTATCGTTATGGCGGAAGAATTTTCCGTCGTAAATATTCTGGTCGGTATTCAGCACGGGATTGTCCCAGTACCTGGCCTGCTGCACATAGGCCTTGCTGATATCGATATCGTATTGTGCGGCCAGCAACTGAAGGTTTTTTTCGAGAAAGATCTTTTCCGCCTGCGGAAGGGAAAGTTCGAGCGAATCCTTTTTTTCCTGCGCATATTGGTGCTGAAAAAAGAACACAAGGGTTAGCGTTAGCAGTGTGCGGACTATTTTATGCATCTTCACTAAATGAGCCGCAAAACTGCAAAAGGCTTTGGTTAATTGTGCATTAACAAAAGTTAACCAGTGGTTATTTGACAGCCGTCAGGCGGGAATGTTAAAGCGGAAGCATTCACACTCACGATTGCCGGTTCACGACTCACGACCTCAGGCGGGAATGTTAAAGCGGAAGCCCACGCCGTGTATGGTTTCGAGGTTGATGTTCTTGTCGGACTTGAAATATTTGCGCAGCTTGGTGATGAACACATCCATGCTTCTTCCCAGAAAATAATCGTCCTTGCCCCATACGTTCAACAGCACTTCTTCTCTTTTGAGGATGCGGTTGGGATGTTCACAAAGGAATTTCAGCAGGTCGGCTTCTTTTTGGGTAAGGTTGAATGCTTCTTTGCCTGCGGTCAGCTTGAGGTCGGTATAGGAAAAGCGCAGCAATCCCAGGTTAAAGGAAACCGATTTATCGGAATACATTTTTTTGGTTCTTCTCAAAAAAACATCCATACGCATCAACAGCTCCTGCATGCTGAATGGTTTTATGATATAATCGTCGGCGCCTGTTTCAAATCCTTTGATGCGGTCTTCCTCCAGCGATTTGGCGGTGAGGAAAAGAATGGGGATAAGGTCGCTTTGCTGGCGTATCTTTTTCGCCACGGCAAAACCATCCTTATTGGGCATCATGACATCGAGCAGACAGATATCGAACTCATCCTTGTTGAATTTGTCGATGGCGGTTTGTCCGTCGGGGCATAACACCACATCGTACCCGGCATCGGCCAGGTTGTCTTTAATGACATAACCCAGCGAGAGATCGTCTTCTGCCAGCAATACTTTGGATTTTATGGTCTGCATATTTTCTAGTTAAAGGGGATAAGCAATTTGAATTCGGTTCCGATGCCCGGCAGGCTGTTCACTTTGATCTTTCCGTCGTGGGCATCGATAATGCGTTTCACAAAATTCAGTCCAAGCCCGAAGCCCTTCACATTATGCACATTACCGGTAGGTACGCGATAAAACTTCTTAAAGATGTTTTTCTGGTATTTTTTTTCTATGCCCACGCCATTGTCTTTTACCGAAATGAAAAATTCCGCTTCGCTCTTTCCGGTCTCCACAACGATATGCGGTTCATCGGAATATTTCAGGGCATTCTCGAGCAGGTTTACCACGGCCAGTTCAAGGTGGGCCTGGTCGGCCTGTATCTGCATGTTCTCGTCCTGCAGTTTCAATTCTATTTTCGCGCTTTTCTGTTCTGCAAGCGGCTGCACTTTATTGAGGGCCTGTTCGATCAGCTCGTGAGCATTGACGGTTTCTTTTTCAATAGGCAG
>CAYYZJ010000246.1:0-10826 GCA_964475615.1 uncultured Flavitalea sp.
TAGGGATGCCATATAACCCGTTGATCTCTTTCAATTAAAGAAGAAAACATGAACAAAAATAAGTATCCGCCGGAGTAAAAAGACTTGCGGTGCAACGATTCTTATTGTTATTTTGTCAGATTCACGAAATAGTATGATGGATCATCGCCAACTGGTAAGGGATTGCATTAAGGGAGAGCTTGTCGCCCAAAAGCGGCTCTATTCCCTTTTTGCCGATTCCATGCTGGGGATTTGCTATCGCTATACCAAGTCCATGGCCGATGCAGAGGATATTTTGCAGGAAGGGTTCATCAAAGTGTTCAGGCATCTGGATCAATATAAATTCCAGGGCGAGCTGGGCGGATGGATCAGGCGGATCATGGTGAATACGGCCATCAATTATCTGAAGAAGAATGTAAGATACCAGTCGGAGCTTTCCTTTACGGATACCGGCCTTCACCCGGTTTCCGGCGAAGATCCGGAGATGATATACAATGCCAAGGAGCTGGCCGATCTGATCCGCCAGCTGCCTCCGGGCTATCAGACCATTTTCAATCTGCACGCGGTAGAAGGTTTTAGTCATGTGGAGATCGGCAAAATGCTAGGCATCAATGAAGGAACATCAAGGTCTCAATACGCAAGGGCAAGGAATCTATTGATCAGTTGGATAAATAAATTTTCAACGGATGCAAAAACCGAGACGTATGCAAGAAAGTGAATTTGAAAAACAGGTACAGCAGAAAATGGAGGAGCTGAAATTCAGTCCCTCGGAATCTGTATGGCCTAATATTGAAAAAGAAATAAAAAAAGAAAAGAAACGCAGGATGCCGCTGCTCTGGTTCTTTTTATTGCTGGGGCTGGCTGTATCCGGATATTATTTTTTTAAGACCCGTGAAAGCAGCGCCGGTGCTCATATACAGACCCCTGCTGCAAATACGAATAACAGTAAAAAATCCGAACAACCAACAGCCAATACTGAAAAAACAGGCGCCGGACACAGTGCACCGGTTTCAGGCCGGGAAAATAATCACAACGGTCAGCTTCCTCAATCGAATGCACTGCTTGCTTTAAACCGCAATACACAAAAAAAAGCCAAATCAAAAAATACTGATCGATTCATTTCCGATAACAAATCTGAAGACAAGAGCGCGGAAGAACCGGCGGCAAACGCTCATGAAAGCCATACCGGCAACAGTGAAGAAACAGCAGCAAAAGATAATGAACCTCCTGCCAAAGCCGGATCGGCAGACAGCACAGCAGCACCTGCACCCATTGTAAAAAAAGCCGACAGCGCCATTGCTGCAAAGCCCGAAACAAAAAAAGACAGCACACAGGCCCGGCAGAAAAAAACAAAAAAGCGCAATCCCTGGAAGATCGGATTTACCGGCGCCGGGGGCATTGCCGCTGTTCAGCAAAGCCTGTTCAATTCGGCCCATGTTCCGTCGCCCTATTTTGATAACGTGCAGGCTTTAGGCTATGCCCAGGTTCATTATCCTTCAGATATCAAACCGGGGTTTTCTTTTGCTGCAGGAGCTTTTGCAAGCAAGAAGCTGTCCAACAGATTATCTTTATCGGTGGGGTTGAATTATCATTATTATTCCACCGGTCTCCGTACAGGCAATAAGGTGCTTAGCGCTGCTTCTGCTTCATACCTGTCGGCTTATTCGCTCTCGCCAACAGCGGCCAATGCATATTACAACAATGGAACCACCAATAAATATACCGGCCATTATCATCTGCTGGAACTTCCGGTGGCCTTGCAATACCAGCTTAACCGCAGCAAAAAATGGCCGCTGTTCTGGGAGGCCGGCGTTGCTGTTTCGGAACTGCTGGGCACCGATGCCTTGTATTTCAATTACAGCACCGGCGTTTATTATAAGAACGACAAATCCTTTAATAAAACGCAATTCAGCGGAAGCACGGCGCTGATGGCCGGATTCGTTCATGGCAGAACACTGTTCACACTCGGCCCGCAATTGCAATACGGTTTTACCAACCTGATCAACGATAAAACTATCGGTAAGGAACACCTGTTTTTCGGCGGCATCAAATTCACCATCATTCCGAAATGGAAGAAATAGATTTCCGGTGCAACGCTGACCCTTGTTTCCCTGTCAAGCTGAAAAACTGAAATTATGAGAAAGCTAATCTTCAATGCCCGCGGCATTGCCACCTTCATCCTGTTGGTTTTCCTGGTTTCTGCTTGTATGAAAGACAAGGTAAGCTCTACCTACACTTATAAAATGTACAAGCCCGTTTATAAAAGCCTGGCCGAAGTGCGGGCGAACATGAAAAGCCAGGCGGCAACGCCCCTGGAAAATACAGGCAAGATATACGTGAAAGGAAATTATATTTTCCTGAACGAGCTCAACAAAGGCATTCATGTTATCGACAACAGCGATCCGGTGCATCCGCGCAATGCTTCTTTCATCAGCATTCCCGGCAATGTCGACATCGCCGTTAAAGGTTCCACACTGTATGCAGATTCCTGGGCCGACCTGGTGGCCTTCGATATCAGCAATCCCCTCGATGTGCATGTAAGCAAGATACTGGATACTGTTTTCAGGGAGAACCTGATCTACTATACCAACTACGGCCTTTCGGATTCGGTCATTGTCGACTATATTGTCAAAGACACCACCGTACCCCGTCTGAACACCTGCATAAACTGCGAATATATGTATGAGGCCATTCCAGCAGCGTTGAATGCCAGCGCCGGTAAAAGCAATGGCACCGGAGGCTCCATGGCCAGGTTCACTGCGATCAACAACTATCTCTATACCGTAAACTACAGCAATCTGAATGTGATCGATATCAGCACTGCTTCCAATCCGTCTCTTTCCAAAAGAATACCGGTAAGCTGGACCATCGAAACCATCTATCCTTTCCAGGATAAGCTCTTCCTGGGCTCAGCCAGCGGCATGTTCATATTCGATATTTCCGCTCCCGATCAGCCAACACAAATAGGCCAGTTTGGGCATGTGCGTGCCTGTGACCCTGTGATCACCGATGGTAAATATGCTTACGTTACACTGAGCAGCGGAAGCTTATGCGGCGGCAGTATCAATGAGCTGCAGATAGCAGACGTAAGCAATCTGAGCAGCCCGCTTTTCCTGAAAAGCTATTCCCTGACACAGCCGCAGGGATTGGCGAAGGACGGGAACACATTGTTCGTATGCGATGGCAAAGCCGGACTGAAAGTATACGATGCTTCCGACGAGGTAAACCTGCGGCTGGTCAACACTTTGTCAGGCGGAGAAACCTATGATGTCATCGCAGGCGGAGGACTGGCCATCGTTGTGGCTTCAGACGGATTGTATCAATACAGCTATAATAATCAGAAAGGCATTCTTCCCATCAGCAAGCTCTCCATCAATCATTGAACATGAGCGGCGCGCATTTTAAATGGATCTTGGCTTTACTGCTGTTACCGGCATTTGTCAAAAATGGTTTCGCGCAGAAAACCCCAAACTGGCAATTCCGTTCCATTAACCAGCTGGGCCTGCTGGAAGCAGAGGCAGGCTCAGCCTTTCAACTGCAAACGGTGAATGGCGTGCAATACAAGACCTGGTTTCTCGGGGCAGGCATTGGGCTGGACTGGTACCGGTTCAGAACCATTCCGCTATTCCTTGACCTGCGAAAATCGTTCGGCCCTTTTTTTATTTATGTGGATGGCGGCATCCATCCGGCCTGGTTTACCGATGAACAGAAGACCAGCTTTCCGGGCCATTTCTCCAATGGATTTTATGGCGATGCCGGGATCGGGTATTCGCTCCGGCTCTCGGGCAAAACAGCGCTGTTGTTGTCTGCAGGCTATAGCAAAAAGAGATCATCGGAAACCATAACCAGCGTCAATTACTGTCCCTTTGTCGGCCCATGCGAGGACAGCTATCTGCGAACAAGCTATGATTTTAACCGGGTGACGATCAAAACAGGGATAACGTTTTAAAAGGCTGCCTTCAGCAGCCGTTTTCCACATCGGGAAATTTTTATAACTTTAAAACGTTATTTTATCCCTAACTCAACCGTGATGACATTCAAAAGATCGCCGGGCGTTCTGCTATGCCTGTTCATGCTTCCCGCTTTTCTGATCGCCCAGGACAAGTCCGGCAAATTCGGGAAAATTTCTTCCGAAGATTTCCATCTCCCTAAAACAGACATTATCGACAGCAGCACCAGTGCGGTGATCCTTGCCGACCAGGGTTCAACCAGTTTTGTGGGGAACAAACAAGGCTGGGTTTCTTATGTTTTTAAAAGGCAGCGGCGCATCCGGATCATCAATAAAAAAGCATTCGACCTGGCTACCGTACATATACCGCTTTACGTCAGGGATGAACATGCGGAAAAAGTGGATAACCTCAATGCCGTTACGTATAACCTGGAGAATGGAGTAATAACGGAAACAAAGCTTGATAAAACCGGAATCTTCGACGACAAGCTGGATAAAAACCATCTCGAAAAAAAATTCACCATGCCTGCCGTTAAGGAAGGCTCTATTATCGAATACAGCTATACCATTATCTCCGATTTCTATTTCAATATTCCGGAATGGCAGTTCCAGTCAATCGAATATCCGACGCTCTGGAGCGAATACGAGATCAGCATACCGCGGCTGGTATTCTATGTTTCCGTAAGGCATGGCATCCATCCGTTTTGCATCGATAAAACAACTGAAGGACATGATTCCTATCTCATCAGAACAAAACCCGCTGAAGGCTCGCTGCAACTGGAGGGAGAGAACCTGACGGTTTCCTCGATCACCGACAAGCATCACTGGGCAATGAAAGACATACCTGCTTTCAAGACCGAAGATTATCTTACCACTCCGGTGAATTATGCAGATAAAATAGAATTCCAGCTATCCCATACTTATAACGGCAGCGAAATACAGGATGAAATGAATTCCTGGAAGAAAGCAACGGAGCAGTTATTGAAAAAAGAAGATTTCGGCCAGCCGTTACAGGAAGACAATTACTGGCTCAACGATATGCTGCAGGAGATCGGCAGTAAAGCCACGGACCTGGAGCAGGCCAAAGCGGTTTATTATTATGTGAGCAGCCATTTTGCCTGTACCAATTACAACTGGCCCTTTATTAAAACCACGCTCAGGGATTTTGTAAAGAAGCGAAACGGCACCGTTGGCGATGTGAACCTGCTGCTCATTGCCCTGTTGCGGCAAAAGAGGATCGATGCCGAGCCCGTGCTGTTGAGCACGAGGGAGCATGGGTTCAATCCGCCAAGTTACCCGGTGATCGACCGGCTCAATTATGTGATCTGCAGAACGAGGATCAATAACCATATTTATTATCTCGATGCTGCCCATCCGGGATTGGGTTTCGGGCAACTGCCCGGCAATTGCTATAATGGTCATGCGCGCATCATCAGCGAAAAGGATTCGGCCTCCATTTATTTTGAACCCGATTCGCTCAGGGAAAGAAAGCTCACCATGGTCATCATTGCCAATACCAATAACAAGGGCGCGCTTGAAGGAAGTTATCAGTCCACACTCGGAAACCAGGAATCGTACAATACCAGAGAAAAAATAATCCGGTCGGGCAAAAAGGAATATTTCAAATCCATCCAGACTGCCTGGGGCGAAGACCTCAGCATCAGCAATCCGGATATCGATTCGCTCGACCAGCCTGAAAACCCGGTAAAGATCCATTATGATTTCAGCATGAAACATGACGAGGGAGCGCCCATCATTTATTTCAATCCGCTGTTCACCGAAGCCTACCGTGAAAATCCATTCAAGGCTTCAGAAAGAAAATACCCGGTGGAAATGTCCTATACTTTCGACGATACTTATGTGCTCAACATGGATATACCGGACGGCTATACGGTGGATGAGCTTCCGAAATCCGTTCGCGTAGCTTACAATGGCAACGAAGGTCTTTTCGAATATATTGTCATGAATACGAACAACAGCATCCAGTTGCGTTGCCGGGTGAGGCTCGACAGGGCAGAGTTTGCGCCGGAAGATTATAGCAGCCTGAGAGATTTTTTCGGCTTCATCGTAAAAAAGGAAAGCGAGGACATTGTATTAAAAAAGAAAAACTGAACTTCTGATAGAAACCCTAATCAACCATGAACCCCAAAACACTCCTTGTTCTCTGCGCCTTGCTTTGGCTGGGCAGCGGGCTGCATGCGCAGGACAAATTAAACCTGAAATACGGAAAGATCGCACCTGCCGATTTCGATCTCTCCCAATATAAATTGGATTCCGCCGCATCGGCCGTGATCATTGCCGATATAGGAAACTCTATTTTTGAAGGAAACAATAAAGACTGGTTCTCCCTCAAGTTCACGCACTACAAAAGGGCCAGGATACTGAACAAAAAGGGGATCGATCTTGCCACAGTAGAGATTCCTTTATACATAAGCGGCAACAATGTTGAGAAAGTCGAAAACCTGAAAGCAGTGACCTATAACCTGGAGAATGGAAAAGTAACGGAAGCCAGGCTGGAAAGCAAATCTGTTTTCACCGACAAGTACGACAGGAACCACATCATTGAAAAATTCACTTTTCCTGCAGTAAAGGAAGGATCCATCATTGAATACAGCTACACGCAATCTTCCGATTTTCTCTTCAACCTGCAGCCCTGGGAATTTCAGGGAGCTTATCCCTGTTTGTGGAGTGAATATGAAGTAACCATTCCCGAATATTTTCATTATGTTTTTCTCAGTCAGGGCTATCAGCCTTTCGATGTCAGGACTTCCCAATCGGTCAATACACGTTTCACGATACACCAGACCAACGGCGCCGAGGCCGGCAGGAATTTTGATCTCGAAGGCACGGCCATGGACACACGCTGGGTAATGAAAAATGTGCCGGCGCTGAAAGAGGAACCCTTTACCACTACGCTCGCCAATCATATCTCCAAGATTGAATTCCAGCTTTCAGGCTATCAGTTCCCCAACGGCTATTCGGAGGATGTTATGGGCAACTGGCCGAAGGTGAGTGAAAAAATGATGGAAGATGAAGAGTTCGGCGCTTCGCTCAAGCGGAACAACAACTGGCTCGATGATGAAATGAAGGCCATTACCGCAGGTGCTTCCGGCAAGCTGGAGAAAGCGGAGATTATATATGCTTATATCCGGGATAATTTCACCTGCACCTAGAACAACCGGTTTTACATGAGCAAAAATCTAAAAACCTTATTCATGAATAAAAACGGCAGCGAAGCGGAAATAAACCTCCTGCTAACGGCCATGCTCAATCACGAAGACATCCCGGCCGATCCGGTGATCCTGAGCACCCGCAGTCATGGCTATACGCACGAACTTTATCCTTTAATGGACAGGTTCAATTATGTGATCTGCGATGCTACCATCGGCAATGCCTCTTATTACCTGGATGCAAGCAGGCCTTGCCTGGGCTTTAACCATCTGGCTGAATATTGTTATAACGGTCACGCCCGGATCATCAACAAGGAGCGGCCGATGCCGGTTTATTTTGAGGCCGATTCGCTGAAGGAAAAGAAACTGACTTCCGTCATCATCATCAACGACGAAAAGGGGGTTCCAAGCGGGCGCTTGCAGTCGTCGCTTGGATATGCTGAATCGTACGATGTGCGCGAAAGAATAAAGGAGAAATCGGAAAAGGAGTTCCTCAAAAGCATCCAGTCCGTCTATACTGCCGACTACCAGATTGAGAACCTGGAGATCGATTCGCTCAATAAGCCGGAATATCCCATCCAGCTCAGCTATGAATTCAATTTCAAACCTGCCGATGAGGATATCATTTATTTCAACCCCATGCTGGCGGAAGGATACAAGGAGAACCCGTTCAAATCTGCAGAACGAAGATATCCCGTTGAAATGCCCTATACCATTGATGAAACTTATATTCTCAGTATGGAAACGCCAAAGGGATATACGATAGATGAGATCCCCAAATCGACCAAAGTTACTTTCAATGAAACTGAAGGCTTTTTTGAATATCTGGTTCAGCAAACCGGCGATGGCATTCAGTTGCGTTCAAGGATCAAGCTCGACAAAGCCAATTTTACACCCGAAGAATATAATGTGCTCCGTGATTTTTATGCTTATATCGTAAAAAAACAAAGTGAGCAGATCGTGTTCAAAAAGAAAAAATAGTTGTCATGAGAATTTTGCTTCCGTTTGTTTTGCTGGCTGTTCAGAGCGGTGCGCTTGCACAATCCTATAATGTGCTGCTGATCCCGGATTCGTTGAAAAAAGGAGCGCGCGTGGTGGTTCGCGAAAAAGAGATCACTCTGGATATTCATTCCCCTTCAAAAGCCATTCTGCATGAGCGTCATGTCTATACTATCATGAATGAGAACGGAGATAATTTCGGCGGTTACAGAACATGGTATGACAAGTTCACCACCATCAACTCCGTTTCACTTACTTTATACGACGCCATGGGAAAAGAGATCAAGCATGTCAGGAAAAAAGACATGGAAGATAAAAGTTATTTCGACGGCTTCAGCCTCATGGCAGACAGCAGGTATAAAGAATTCAATTTTTACTGCAAGACTTATCCATATACCGTGGTTTTCGATGAAGAGGATGAACTCGACGGCATTCTGGATTTTACGGATTGGATGCCTCTTCCGGCGCCGGGCGTTTCCACTCAGCACAGCAAATACACGGTCATTGCGCCCAGGGACTATGAGGTGCGATATAAACCTGTGAACTGCGATTGGAGGCCCCTGATCAATGCTTCCGGCGATAAAAAAACATATAGCTGGGAAGCCGGTAATCTGCCTGCACGCCTCACTGAAACAGCCGGCCCGCGCTGGACTGAGATCGTGCCTTACGTGCTGCTGGCTCCTTCCGATTTTGAAGCGCAGGGGTATAAAGGCAATATGTCTACCTGGGAGAACTATGGGAAATTCATCAACCAGTTGCGCACAGGCCGGGATGTATTGCCTGATGATATCAAAAGAAAAGTGCATGAGTTGACCGATAACCTGAAAGACCCTAAACAGAAGGTATATGCGCTTTATGATTTTCTTCAAAAAAATACCCACTACATCAGCATCCAGTTGGGCATCGGAGGATGGCAGCCTTTCCCGGCCGACTATGTGGCTGCAAAAAGATACGGCGACTGCAAGGCGCTCTCCAATTATATGATCGCTTTGCTGAAGGAGGCTGGCATTACAGCCAAATACGTGGAAATATGGGGCGGAAAAGATAAACGCGATCTTGTGGATGACTTCCCGTCCTTCCAAAACAATCACGTTATTTGTTGCGTTCCGATGGAAAAAGATACGATATGGCTTGAGTGTACCAGCCAGACCAAATCGCCCGGATACATGGGCAGCTTTACGGGCGGAAGAAAAGCAATACTTGTAGATGAAACAGGCGGCCATCTGGTAAGTACTCCGTCCTATTCCTGTTCAGACAATACCATGAACCGCGTTATCAACGCCAGCATCGGCGCCGAAGGCGATCTCGATGCCCAAGTGAATACCATGTACAGCGGATTACAGCAGGAATTGCCCCATGACCTGATTAATGAAATATCCGAGGAAGAAAGGCAAAAATACCTAAACCAACTTTTCCAACTGCCGACCTATAAGGTCGATAAAAGCCATTATGAAGAATTCAAAGGCGCGGTACCGGTTGTAAAGGAAGAGCTTCATGTAATTTCTCCAAACTACGCTGCCATCACGGGCAAGCGGCTGTTCATTACGCCCAATCTATTCGACAAAAGCAATTACCGGCTGCCGCAGGATTCGGTTCGTCATTATGATTTTATTCATGACGAAGCGTTCAAAGATATAGACAGCATCAGCATCCGCATTCCGGAAGGATACCAGCCGGAATCCATTCCGCAGGATGTTCATATCGACAGCAAATTCGGGAAGTACAGTAGTTCGGTAAAACTGCTTTCCGATAAGATCGTCTACCGCCGTACCTATGAGGAATCCATATCGAGGTTCCCGCCCGGCGATTATCCCGAGCTGGTAAAATTTTATGAACAGATATATAAAGCCGACAGGAGCAAAGTGGTTTTGGTAAGGAAAGAATAATTATATTGCCTGCCCTTTAGGGCGAGTGGCCGGTGGTTGGTAGGAAAACTCTTTTTCCCATTTTCTACTTACTACTTTCTATTATCCCACCCGCCGCTAGCTTCCATTATGAAATATCTGCTTGGCTACGATATCGGTTCATCTTCCATCAAAGCAGCCCTGCTTGAAGCAGCCAGCGGAAAGACAATGGCTTCCTCTTTTTCTCCTGCAACGGAAATGCAGATCGCTTCTCCGCGCGCCGGCTTTGCAGAACAGGATCCTGAAAGCTGGTGGACGGAATTGATCCATGCTACCAGAAAACTGCAGCAGCAATGCGCCTACCAGCCCGATGAGATCATTGCCATCGGCATTTCCTACCAGATGCACGGGCTGGTATGCATCGATAAGCAATATCAGCCGCTGCGGCCTTCCATCATCTGGTGCGACAGCCGCGCGGTAGACATCGGCAACAAAGCCTTCCATGCATTGGGCGAAACCCATTGCCTGAAAGAATTCCTCAACTCGCCCGGCAATTTCACCGCTTCCAAACTGGCCTGGGTAAAACAGAACGAACCGGATCTTTACCGGAAAATATACAAGATACTATTGCCCGGCGATTATATCGCCCTCAGGCTGACCGGCGATGCCGCAACCACCGTATCGGGGCTTTCAGAAGGCATCTTCTGGGATTTCTCCAAAGCCGCCATTGCCAAAGAGCTGCTCGATTATTACGGCATCAGCGAAGACCTGCTTGCGCAAACCGTTCCTACTTTCGGCGTGCAGGGAAAAGTTCATGCCGATGCAGGCCGGCAACTGGGCATAGCTTCGGGTATACCTGTCTGTTATAGGGCCGGCGATCAGCCC
>CAYYZJ010000247.1:0-3025 GCA_964475615.1 uncultured Flavitalea sp.
TTGAAAGAGGGCCTTTGCTGATCACGCATTGGGGAATGAGCGGCCCTGCCATTCTTCGTTTATCTGCCTGGGGCGCGCGGGAACTGCACAGAACACAGTACAAGTTCAGCATTTTGGTAAACTGGCTGCCTGAATTGAATGAACAGTCGCTCAGGCCGGTATTTATGCAATTGCGATCGGATGCCGGGTCACAGAAGCTGAGCAACCGCAATCCCTTCGGCCTGCCGCAACGGCTATGGGAATACCTGCTGCAACGGTCTGGTATAACCGAAAACAAGAGATGGGCCGATCTGCTGTCTGCCGAGCAGAACCTGCTTATCAAAAATTGCTGCGCGCAGGAATTTTCGGTCAGCGGCAAAACCACATTCAAGGAAGAGTTCGTAACAGCAGGAGGGGTCAGGCTCTCAGCAATCGATGCACATACCATGCAAAGCAAGATCGTTCCCGGCTTATATTTTGCCGGCGAGGTAATGGATGTGGATGGAATAACCGGAGGGTTCAATTTTCAGCATGCCTGGACGAGCGGGTTTATTGCCGGCCGGTCGATAGCAGGTCATTAGATTCGATATACGTGCACTTAAAAATTATACGTATATTGTGAAAACTTTCGGTCATGACCACTAAGCTTACATTAAGCATAAACGAAAAAACGGTGCAAAGGGCAAAGCGGATTTCCCGGAAAAGAGGCAAAAGCATCAGCAAGATGGTAGAGGAATATCTTAATTCGATTCCGGAAAAAGAGGAAGATGTATCTCCGTTTGAAAAGATCAGAGATAGACTGAAAGGGAAGACCACTATCCCCGAAAATATCGATTATAAGGAATTCATTCGGGAAAGCAGATATCAGGACTACTTGAAGGAATTGAAAAATAGATCAAAGAAGTAAGCATGTATACCCTCGTGGCCGATGCCAATGTTTTTCTGGACGCATTGTTAACCCGGGGAGAAATGGCGCCTTATGCATTCGATTGTCTTCAGAAAGCTTATCAAAAGGAAATCTCACTTTATATTTCCTCCTCCAATCTTCTTAATGTAATTTATTTTCTTAAAAAGGATAAAATTGACAAACAGGAAATTGCCAATACGGTAAACGAAATATTGCGGCATGTCGGCATTGCCGTTTCCGATGAAAAAGTTTTCAGTCTGGCCCTGCAAAGCAACTTTGCCGACCTGGAAGACGCTGTTCAATATTATACCGCTTTATCCATCAAAGAGGTTGACTATTTCATCACCTCCAACCTGAAAGATTACAAAAACGCATCTTCCCGCCTCCCCGTAATCTCCCCCAGGCAATTCATGACCATATTTACCAGGCGATCTTCCTAGCCACTGAAAATGAACAAATTGAAAACTCAACCCATAAATCTTCCAATCCCAAAATCCTTTTTAAATCCCCGAAATCCGCAATATTTTGCGTATCTTTGCCAGCCCGAATAAAAACCTCGGGATTTTTTTATTTATGTCTGAAAACAATATTGTTAACTCAAACGCTGAAGTACAGGAGCCTTCTGTTTCCGCAGAAGCTACAGCGACAACAAATTCACCTGTACCTGCAGCGGCCGAACAACCGGCAACTGCACACGACGATTTCGACTGGAGCATCGACAAGCGCAATGTAGCCGCTTACAGCAAGGAAGAAAAAGAAAAGTACGACAAAGTGTATGAAAACACGTTCGTAACCATCACCGACGGCGAACTGGTAAAAGGATCCGTTGTAGGCCTTACCAAGACCGACGCCGTGGTGAACATCGGATTCAAAAGCGATGGACTGGTTTCACTGAACGAATTCCGCGACGTTCCCAATTTAAAAGTAGGCGATGAAGTGGAGGTGATGGTGGTTGAAAAAGAAGACCGCGAAGGTCATCTGCACCTCAGCCGCAAACAGGCCCGCATTACCCGCGCCTGGGAAAAGATCGTGGAAGTGCATAAGACCGGCGAAGTGGTTACCGGCACCGTTACGAGCAAGACCAAAGGCGGCCTGATCGTGGACGTATTCGGCATGGAAACCTTCCTGCCCGGTTCGCAGATCGATGTGAAGCCCGTGACCGATTACGATCAGTTCGTGGGCAAGACCATGGAATTTAAGGTGGTCAAGATCAATGAAGCCATCAAGAACGCCGTTGTATCGCACAAGGCCCTTATCGAAAGCGATATCGAAGCACAGCGTGCAGAGATCATGAGCAAGCTCGAAAAAGGACAGGTGCTCGAAGGAACCATCAAGAACATCACCGACTTCGGCGCGTTCATGGATCTCGGCGGACTGGACGGCCTGCTTTATATCACCGACATCAGTTGGGGACGCATCAGCCATCCGAGCGAAGTGTTGAAGCTCGACCAGAAACTGCATGTTGTGGTACTGGATTTCGATGACGGTAAAAAACGCATCAGTCTTGGCCTGAAACAATTGACCCCGCATCCCTGGGATGTGCTTCCTGAAAACATCAGGGAAGGTGAAATTGTAAAAGGCAAGGTGGTGAATATCGAAGACTATGGCGCTTTCCTGGAGATCATGCCCGGAGTGGAAGGATTGGTGCACGTGAGCGAGATCACCTGGGCCAATACCCCCATCAACGCCAAAGAATTCTTCAAGCTGGGCGATGAACACCAGGCCAAGATCGTAACGCTCGATAAGGAAGCCCGCAAGATGAGCCTTTCCATCAAGCAGCTCAGCGAAGACCCGTGGAGCACTATCGAAACCAAGTTCCCGGTAGGAAGCCGCCACAACGGTCTCGTAAAGAACATCACGCCTTATGGTGTGTTCGTTGAACTGGCTCCCGGCATCGGCGGTATGATCCATATCAGCGACCTGAGCTGGCTCAAACGCTTTAACCATCCTTCCGAGTATACCAAGGTCGGTCAGCATATCGACGTGCTCATCCTGGGTATCGATAAGGACAACCGCAAGCTTCAACTCGGCCATAAGCAGCTTGAAGAAGATCCCTGGAATGCACTGGAGCAGACTTTTGCCATAGGTTCCATTCATGAAGGAACGGTGATCCGCAAGGATGAGAAAGGAGCGCTGGTG
>CAYYZJ010000248.1:0-2404 GCA_964475615.1 uncultured Flavitalea sp.
ACCCCGCTTAGATCCCGCACTACAAGCCAACCCTTTCACTTCCCAGGAAGAATTAATGACAAATTAATGAAGAAAACTAATTCTCTAATAATTTAGAAGTGATCATCGCCGCTATAACTGGAATGGTGAAAGATAATGTCAATTGCAGGCGGACAGGAGGGAGCAGGGATAACCGACGGCTTGGTTTCGTTTTTATTAATGGTGGGTGCCTTTCACTCATCAAGGTAAAAAGTCCGGTTTCTACCACCTGTTAAGATCAGCTTTCGTTACATTTGGTGAAACTATTCTCATGCTTCTTGATAATATAACGCCATCGCCTGCTCTGGCTGATTTTATCAGTTGCTACAGGATCGCCGATTGGAAATTTACTTCCGGAGAAGAAATATTTCCCAGTCCTTATCCTCCGCGTCCGCAGGAATGTTTGCAATTCTTTCCGAGGGATGCTGAACTAGTTTCATACGATAATGAGCATTACTTTCAGCCCAACAGTAAATGTGTTATTAACGGTCAGCATACGTTAATGAACAGGAGACTTGTCAGCAGAGATTTTCTTACCGTGCTTACAGTCTTCAAACCAGGGGTGTTGTATAGTTTAACAGGCATTCCTGCAAAAGAGATTATCAACTATTATGGAAATGCGGAAGATATTTTAGATAAAGAAGTCATTTTTGTAAATGAACAGTTGTATTATGCCAGGTCTTACACTGATATGATCAATATAGTTGAAAAATATCTCCTCACGCTTATCAACAGGTTAAAGCGAAAACATCATGTTATAAATGATATTGCAAGGCTGATGATCAGTGATGACAATAAACTATCCATTGATTATTTTATTAAGGAAGCCTGTATTTGCCGGCGGCAGTTTGAACGTAAGTTTAAAGAATATATGGGCGTCAACCCTAAGCTTTTTGCACGTATCATCAGGATTGACAAAGCCTTCCGCATGAAAAATAAATATCCGCATAAAGACTGGTTGTCCATCGCAGTTCATTGTGGCTGTTACGATTACCAGCACCTTGCAAAAGAATATAAAGATCTTACCGGTCTTGCGCCCAATGAATTTTTCCTTCTTTACACAAACGGCGGCGGTCATTTTTTGGGCGAAATGGAAACATAAAGTATACATTAACTTCTCAAAAGTCCGGTTTCTACCACTATTTCATTTCCGTATGATATTAGTTTTGAAAATGTCTTGTAACATTTTTAAATTTTATTATATGGAACAATCACAGCAAACTCAACCGGATCCTTCCAAAATAATGCAGGTGGGAATGGGGTTCTGGGCTTCAAAAGCATTACTTGCCGCCGTGCATTTAAAACTGTTCACCCTACTTGCCGGCGGAAAAAGGATGAATGGGGAAGCCATAAAAAATGCATTGCACCTTAAAACAATAACACGTCACGTGTTAGACTGGCTTGATGTTTTAACCAGACTTGGCTTTTTAAATAGGGAAGGCCTTTTTACAGAAGCTGTTTATACCAACAATACTAACGCTGAAGTTTTTCTTGATAAAAACAAGCCTGGTTATATGGGAGGCGTACTGGAAATGGCAAATAACAGGTTATACAAATTCTGGGGCGATCTTGAAGAAGGGTTATATACCGGTTTGCCACAGAATGAAACAAAAACCAGCCTTATGGGAGAAAGCTTTTCCTCATTATACAGCTCACCGGAAAAATTGCAGGAATTTATGGATGCAATGAGCAGTATTCAAACAGGTAATTTTATAACGCTGGCTCAGAAGTTTGATTTCAGTAAATACCATTCACTTGCCGATATTGGTGGCGCTGACGGTTGGTTATCTATCCGGCTTTGCTTGCAATACCCTAACCTTCACTGTATAAGTTTTGATATGCCTGAGGTAAGAGAGATTGCCCAAAAAAAGATTGCACATTTTCACATGGATGACAGGATAAAATTTGAAGGCGGGGATTTTATAAAAGGTGATCTTCCCGCGGCAGAGATCATAACCATGGGAAATGTTATTCATGGATTGAATGAAGAAAACAAGCAAAAGCTGATTAATAAAGCATTTAATGCTTTACCGGGCAATGGTGTTTTGATAGTGATAGAAAACCTGATTGATGATGACAGGAGTCAAAATCTTTTCGGGCTATTGATGAGCTTAAATATGCTCATTGAAAATGGCGATGCATTTGATTATACGCCTTCTGATTTCAACCGGTGGGCAAAACAGGCTGGCTTTATGAAAACAACATTTATTCCCCTTATGGGCCCGGCAACGGCTGCTATTGCTTATAAATAAAGAAACGATCTTGGTACAGTATTCCACTGGCTAAGCGTCTTCTCTTGGTATGGTATTTTGGGTACTCCGCAGTGATTTACGACAATCCTGAAATGTATGGAGTATTAATTGGAAAACTAAAGAGCAAACAAATT
>CAYYZJ010000249.1:0-2462 GCA_964475615.1 uncultured Flavitalea sp.
AATGGCCGTAAGCAGGCAGAGCAACTGGCTTATCCCGTCCAGTGCCAATGTAAAGCGGCTGCTGAGCGAAGGCAGCCATTCGGCATCGAACTGCAGGTTGGCATTGCCCTTGGCCAGGGTTAGTCCATAAAGGGAAACCGCCAGCGTAACGATGGAAGCAAACAAAGCCCAGCTTTTGGCGCTGCCGCTGTTCCTGATAAAAAAACAGGCCAGCGCGCTTAGCAAAGGAACGATTATCAGTAAAACAGGGATCATACTATTTTTTTAATGTGGAAATGTGATGAATGTGGAAATTAGCGCTCCAATATTTTTTCTTTCATTTCCACATTTCCACATTTTCACATTTTCACATTTTCACATTTTCTTTATAAACAACTCTATCAAAAACAAAACAACAATACCGATCACCATCAGCAGCACGTATCCGCCTACCTGGCCGCTCTGCAATAGCCTGATCTGCCGGCTTCCGTACTGAACGGCCCTTCCCACGCCGTTGATGATGCCGTCGATCACAGATTTTTCCATGATATTGTTCAGGAAGCGGGCAAATGCATTGAGCGGCCTTATAATGATGGCCCGATACAATTCATCCACATACCATTTGTTGGCCAGCACGGTTCCGAACCCTTGCGGTTCTTCCAGCTCGGGCTTCTTGCTGAAACGGCCCCAGGCATATATCGAAGCAATAAGCGCGAGCACAACAGACACAAGCATCAGCATCCATTCGGTGGAAGGCTGCGCTTCATGCGTTTCCTTCAACCGCGTTGAAACGGAAAATACCGGCGAAAGGAAATGTTCCAGCCAATGCGCTTCCCTGGCAAACACGGCAGGGATCCCTAAAAATCCGCTAACCGCAGAAAGAATAGCCAGCGCGATCAATGGAATGGTGATCGCCGCGGGACTTTCATGCAGGTGATGTTCCTGCTCATGCGTTCCGCGGAAGGAACCGCGGAAAGTGGTTGCATAGAGCCTGAACATATAAAAAGCGGTGAGCATCGCGCCAAGCACGCCTATAATATAATAGGCGATATGTTTTTCATAAGCGGCTGCCAGTATCTCGTCCTTGGAGAAAAATCCGGCAAAAGGAGGAATGCCTGCAATGGCAATGCATCCGAAAAGGAATGTCCAGTGTGTGGTAGGCAAATATTTTTTCAGTCCGCCCATCTTGCGGATATCCTGTTCGCCGCCCATGGCATGGATCACGGAGCCTGCGCCGAGAAAGAGCAGGGCCTTGAAAAAAGCATGGGTCATTACATGAAATACCGCGCCGGTATATGCGCCCGCGCCCAGGCCGAGGAACATATAACCCAGTTGGCTAACCGTAGAATAGGCGAGTACTTTTTTGATATCGTTCTGCTTGAGCGCAATAGTGGCCGCCAGTATAGCTGTGGCCAGTCCGATCACCGCAACAACGGTTTGCGTAACCGGCGCCATTGTATAGAGCACATTGCTTCGCGCAATCATATAGATGCCGGCCGTTACCATGGTAGCGGCATGGATGAGCGCCGACACGGGAGTGGGGCCGGCCATAGCATCGGGAAGCCAGGTATATAAGGGAATCTGGGCCGACTTGCCGGTAGCGCCAAGGAAAAGCAGCAGCGTTATTCCCGTAAGCACTCCTGCCGAAGCATTGGGCGCCTTGGCAAACACTTCACTGAAAGTAACGGAGCCGAACTTGCTGATGATCCAGAACACGGCGATTAGGAAACCCAGGTCGCCGATGCGGTTCATGATAAATGCTTTCTTGGCTGCATTGCCGTAATCGATATTCCTGAACCAGTAGCCGATGAGCAGATAAGAGCAAAGCCCTACGCCTTCCCATCCGATAAACATGATCACATAATTGGCGCCCAGCACCAGCAGCAGCATGGAAAAGATAAAAAGATTGAGATAAGAAAAATACCGCGCAAAATGCGGCCCTTCCTCATCATGCATATATGCTGTTGAATATACATGGATCAAAAAGCCGACGCCGGTAACGATGAGCAGGAAAAGCGTGGAGAGCTGGTCTACCTGAAAGGCAAAAGGAATATGGAGCTTGTCGATACTGATAAAATCGAACAGCGTAACGGTTGCGGCCTGAAATCCTTCCTGCCTTACCTGCCCAAAGATCAGCAAGCTGAGCATAAACGAAACGAGCAGGACACCGCACCCAACGAAACCCGTCATTCCTTTCGACAAGCTGTTGCGAAAAAGACCGTTGATCAGAAATCCTGCCAGCGGCAGCAAAGGGATCAACCAAACTAAATTTATCATATCAGTGTTTCAGGCGATTTAAGAAATTCACATCCACAGAATGCGTATTCCTGTACAGCATGGCTATGATGGCCAGTCCCACGCTCACTTCCGCAGCAGCCACCACCATGATGAAAAACACAAACAACTGCCCGTCGATACCGGCACTGGGATTAACGGCCTTAACGGCCAGGTGATGCATCTTTGAAAAGGCAACCAGCAAAAGA
>CAYYZJ010000250.1:0-3770 GCA_964475615.1 uncultured Flavitalea sp.
CAGAAGAATGAGATCTATGAGCAACAATCCTCGCTTCCCAAAAAGGAACAGAGCTTCATCAATATCAAAAGAAATTTTGACCTCAATAACGATCTGTACAATTTTCTTTTGCAGAGAAGGGCGGAAGCAGGCATCATGAAATCGTCCAACGAGCCGCAGGCTCAGATCATAGACCCGGCGAGGGCCGATACGGCCAAGCTTGTCGGTCATTATGGGCTTATCAATCTGGTCATCGGATTTATTTCGGGACTGGCGCTGGCCTTCCTCGTCTTTCTCATAAAAAATTATTCCGACCGCACCATCCGCGATATTTCGGATGTGTATGAATCGCTCACGCTTCCGGTAAGCGGGCTCATTAAACAAAATAAAGCGGCAAGCCTGCTGCCTGCTTATGACCTGCCCGAATCGGAAGTGGCCGAATCGTTCAGGAACCTTCGTTTGAAATTGTATTTCCTGGATGGCCAAACCAGCGACGGGAAGATCCTTTCCGTGAACTCCAGCACCAGCGAAGAGGGAAAGGCTTTCATCAGCAGCAACCTGGCCAGCATACTGGCTGTGGATCATAAAACGGTATTGCTGATAGACAGCGACCTGAGAAAACCCGATCTGCACAATACATTCAGGGTATCCAATGAAAAAGGCCTGACCAATTATCTGAAAAACGGAGCAGGCTTCGATGATGTGCTCACCAGGACAAATATCGAGAACCTGACCCTGCTTCCTTCGGGGCCTTATACGGATCATCCTTCCGAATTGCTGAACAACGGAAAATTCCCGCTGCTGCTGCAGGAAGCAAAGAAGCGGTTCGATTTCGTCATTATCAAAAACCCGCCCTCGGGATTGATCAGCGATGCGCTGCTGATCCAGAAACTTTCCGATATGAACCTTTATGTATTGAAACTGAAACACAGCACCAGCAAGCATATTCAATATCTCAACGATCTGTCCAGGCTCGGTATGCTGAACAATATGATGGTAGTAGTGAACAATGTCAGCCAGTCCAATGGACAGAGCTATGGCTATTACAAAGGATGAGCATAAACAAAGCAGGTATATATATCTTGCCTGTTTTGTTTCCTTATGCTGGCTCACATTCCTGGTTTCATCGATTAGGCCCGGCGTGTTTTTTTCGCTCGACGGCGGAGTGAAGCTGATGATCGTAAAACAGCTTAACCAGGGTCATGGATTCAAGTACATCGATCTTCCCCAGCCCCAATGGGTTCATGATATATGGAATGAGGGGTATTTTCCATTCAGGCCTCCCTTCGCTTATGCTTCACCGAAAGGCTATCTCTTTTCATTTCCCCCTGCCTTCTCAATAATCAGCTCTTTTTTTTATTTGAAATTCGGGTATGCCGGTTTATACGTCATTCCCATGTTAAGCACAATACTGCTATGGGTCTTTATGATCCTGCTGCTTAACCGTATTGGTGTTGATGCTTACAAGATAGCAGCCGCTGTTTTCATACTCGTGTTTTGCTCACCTTTAAGTATATACGCTGCTACGTTTTGGGAGCATTCGCTGGCCGTGCTGTTGCTATTTACCGGAACGGCATTTATCGTGAAGCCTGTTTCCGGATCACCGGCAGCGTTTCTATCCGGTTTGCTTTGCGGGCTGGCAGCCTGGCTGAGGCCGGAGGCTTTGGTAATGCTGATCCTGTACGGACTTGCACTGGTCATTCTTTATGCAAAACAAAAGCAACCGGCTTACCTGGTTTTCATAGGCGGCATGGCTTTATCTGTCGTGGGTTTTTTACTGTTCAATCAGGTCGAATATGGCTCCCCTTTCGGCGTGCATGGCTATCAGGTATTGAATGAAGGCGGTTTTGGAGATAAGATAAAGAAGGCGCTGAACATCCTGATCTCGATCAATGAACAATCTATCCGGCATTTCCCTTTTATCTTATTGCTCATACCGGTCATTTACCGTTTGATCAAAGATAAAAATGCACTTGATCTTCGTTCAGTGCTGTTGCTCTGCATCATTATCGGTTTTTGTATGCTGACGCCATTCATCCTGCCCAACGACGGACAAAGGCAGTTCGGCCCTCGATATTTTCTTCCCATAATTCCCATTGTGATCGTTGCGCTGGCATTGGTCGAGCGGCAATGGAAGCTCATCGAAAACCGGAAGCTTCCTGTATGGCTGACTGCCATAGTGCTTCTCATAGCAGGCTACTCTTTTTACCGCGACGCGTATAAAGGCGGTATGAAGATATTGCCCTGGGAAAACAATGGCCGCATCAAACCCGCGCTGGATTTTGTAAAGCAGAATGGAAACGTGATCGTAGTAGGCGCCGGTACTACTGCCATGGAGATGGCCGATGTATTCAACGAAAAATATTTCTTCCAGATCGATGATGATGCCAGCCTCGATAAACTCCTTCTCTTATTAAAACGGCAAGGCATACACGAATTTGTTTATATCTACGATGTCAATGATCCCAGGGGATTGCCGCTGCCTTTGCAAAGTGCCGGCGTCCATCTCCGGAAAAAAGGAGATTTTACCCTCGCCAAATGTTACATTGATTAAAACCGGTAACTGATCCCCAGCCTCCAGTTGCGTCCCGGCTCTGCCTGCCAGTAATAATAATCTCCGTAAGCAGCTCCCGAATACAGATATTTATCAGCCAGGTTATACAGGTTGAATGAAAGGCGCAGGCTGTTCTTTTCCCAGAAAACACCTGCATCCAGTTTTGTATAATCGGGCAATGGAAGTGGTTTGGCTGTTGCACCCCATTCCCAGGTATTGCGATCGCCCTGGAAGCTGAGACCCGCTGAAAAACCAAGTCCTTTCAATATGCCATTGCTGATCTGGTAGTTTAGCCAGGCATTGACGGTGTGCTTGGAAAAGCCCGGTACTTTTTGTCCCAGTGTTGCCTTGGATGCAGCGCTGGTATCTGTTTTAGTGATCTTGGAATCGGTCAGCGCATAGTTGGCCATCAGGGTCAGTCCGGTTATAATCTCTCCGCGCAGGTCGAACTCGATGCCTTTTGATGTGGTCTGACCGAGCTGCACGATATATTTTCCGGTGGGGTCCGAAGGATCGGCAGAGTTCACGTTATTCCTCAGGATCTTGTATACCGAGAGACTGGTATTCCATTTCCCATCCATCCAGTCTCTTTTAATTCCCGCCTCAATATTGTTGCCGGTGAGCGGCTTTACACTGCTGTGATCCTGCTTTACTCCCGATTGAGGAAGAAAGGCCTGGTCGAACAGCGCATAAGCCGATGTATTTTTATCGAGCGAAACGCTGATGCCTATACGCGGAGTGAATTGCTTTGCCGTGCCGAGGCTGCCGTAATCATTATTCCTGGCATAAGAATATCTTCCCGCCAGTGTAAGTCTCAACCTGTTTTCCCAGAACCCGAGCTCATCCTGCAAATACACGCCCGCATAATCCAGTGAAGACCGGCCGTAGTTGCCGGCGCGCTGCACCAGTGGTTTGGATCTGTCGAACGCCGGATAACCATTCGGCGGATTGCCGTATTCCGGATTGTTTACACTGAATTTCGCACTGTCGGTATCCAGTACATGGTACTGGTTCCAGTCGGCCATATACTCTTTATTGTTGATATCGACGCCTGCCAGGATGCGATGATGCACGCTGCCGGTCTGCAGTTCACCGTTCACGAATGCCTGTACATATTTGGCTGTGCTGGCCGCATCCCAGTTGCTGATGCCACGCATCATGCTGTCTGCCCCGACATAAGCAGGCCAGAGGTCGGAGCCGGTCTGTTTATAATCGAGATAAGCGGCCTGCGCGGTCA
>CAYYZJ010000251.1:0-1634 GCA_964475615.1 uncultured Flavitalea sp.
AATCATGGCCGGGGTTTGCGGGCCGGTATATGACCAGTCGCCGTTATTATCTGCATAAACCGTAGTGATATAGGTTTTGCCCTGGCATACGTTACTGTAATTATAAGAACAATCATGATTCTGGAAAAGCTCGATGCGGGCAAGCGGATTCGATTTTCCGGATATGACAGCGCTGGTATATTTGTCGATGGTAACGAAAGGTGCTACTCCGGGGTAAGATTGAATGACGATTCCCTGTGCGTTGCAAAAAAAAGAATTTTTGGTGATCAGCACCTTGGGCGATCCGGTATAAAATATACCCATACCGTTGCCCGCAAAATAATTTTTATCTGCAGGATCGTCGCTGCCCGCCAGCACCTGCACACAGTTGTATATGAATAGACCGACATCAGCGGCGCCGATCTGATTTGCTCCACTGATATTGGTTCCTATTTTATTGCCCATGACCTTTACCTTGTGTCCGAAATTGGAAAGGTTCAGTTGTATATGCGTATAGATGCCGGAAATGACATTGTTGCTCACCTCCGTGAGTGTGGCTGTTTTGTCGGCAGCGGCAATATTGGTTCCGTTCAGCACAACGGCGCCATCAGATGATCCATTGTATGGAACAGTTCCGGTTGGATCCACTTCCACTTTATTATTAAAAACTTTGGCGAAATAGATGCCTGGGATCAGCGGATCATAATAGTTCGCCTGCAGGCAACTGTACATGGAATGCATCTGGTTGCCCTCTGCAGGGTCGGCGCCGCCGATCTCCAGATTATAGCTGTCATTGAATAGGATATCGACAGGGCTCTCATAATCCCAGATACTGCTGCCATCTTCTTTTACACCAATCATATTGCTTTTTATGGAAATTGTATTGGAATGATCCAGGTAATAGTTGTAATACGAATTGCCGATGTTCCAGAACCAGCCGTTCACTATATTGCCCTTGTCTTTTGCGCCAATGCGAATATTGGACGAATTTTTTATCCTGATGCCATAGAGACTGCCACCAACCCGGGGATCCTGGAAATAAGAAATAAAGAGCCCGTATATCTCCACATTAACGGCGTTCTCAATAAGCAGTCCTGTAAAATAATTACTGGGAGGAAAATGATCAAGATAGAGTTTGATCCTGGCATTGCTGATGCCGAAAGCGCTTCCGGGTTGGGTAGTACCGTCTATCACCAGATTGGAGCTCAATGCAGGCAGCTCCGACTGAAGTAGGATCGTTCTACCGGCCTGGGTCATATCGGCGATATTAAAAACAATGATATCGGGAGATGAACTGCCATTGGCCGCTGCCTGCGTAATCGCATCCCTTAATGTGCCCGGGCCGCTATCCGCATTGGAAGTAACGGTAATGGTTGCGGCCGATGCCGTTACCCGGAACAGGAACAGCATCGCCATGAATAAAAAGGAACGGCATGAGGTCATGGGGCGATAGCGTGAATATGGTTTTTACATCAGGATAAGTGGTTAAAAGTAATCAAATTAAGCGACCGGTGCAAACCTCTACCGGTACTAACAAGCCTCTGGTGTTTTACCTGCCGGCATCATTCACGCTACCGATTGCTTAAATTCTTCCCGGAAGTTTTTTTTCCATTCAATCAAATTAATTTTGGCGGCATTATGAGAAATGCCGTATT
>CAYYZJ010000252.1:0-1805 GCA_964475615.1 uncultured Flavitalea sp.
CATTAGGATAGGTGCGGCTCAGCCCGGTATTCTTGTATGCGCCGTGAAACTGGATATGCAGGTGATGCGCCGCTGCTTTTTGCAGTATCTCGGTCTGGATATTCACCATCTGCTGGTCGTCGCGATCCATGAAGTCGACCATCATGCCTTTTATCCCCCATTGTTCGAAAAGTGCAAAAGCCGTATCCAGCTTGGGATACAGCGCTGCCCAGTGCACCCATACCCTAATGCCTACGCCTTTTGATTTCGCATAATCACAGACCTCCTTCATATCCAGCCCCGGCACCGGCTTCGTAACATCGGGATGAGGGCCGGGTTGAAAGTTCACGCCATCGTCGGTATACCACTGGCGCAGTCCGTATTCTACTACGGAATGATATTCGATGCCGTTGCGCGCACAGAAATCGATATAATACTGCTGGGTCACAAAATTGATCCCCGGCGCATTGAGCGTATCGGGAACAACATTGCCGTTCCACCAGGGAAAAGTGGTTTTGCCCGGCCTGATCCAGGAAGGATCGGCTATCTTACAAGGTTCGTTGAGATCGGTGATGATATTCGATTCAATGAGCTCGCCCATGCGGTCGCTGATGAGCATTACCCGCCAGGGGCTTTGATGCGGAAGCCCGGCCCTTACTTTTATTCCGGGCTGACCGGGCCATGGCGAGAGGCTGCTCATGAGCACGCTATCGTGCTTAACGAGGTACATGCCTGCATAATCCAGCAATGCCGCTTCAGTAATACCCATATAAACGGAATCCGGGAATACGAACAGCGCAGGCATATCCATCAGTGTATCGGCCTTTACCTGGCTCCAGGGCAGAATGCTGTACCGGCCTTCATGAGAGCTGGTATAATCGGGTAAAAAAAGCGCATATACGGTAGGGTTAGCAGCCAGCCGGAATGCCGTTTGCTCGGAACCAAGAGTGAACGAAGTGCGGCCGGGCCGCGGGAGAAATTCATAACGGAAAGCCAATC
This sequence comes from uncultured Flavitalea sp., assembly GCA_964475615.1. Lineage (GTDB taxonomy): Bacteria > Bacteroidota > Bacteroidia > Chitinophagales > Chitinophagaceae > Puia. The sequence goes on from CAYYZJ010000252.1 coordinate 979, forward strand.
CCCCGTTAAAAGCCCTCACCCGCAGGTTGATCTGCCTGGAAGGAGTATCGGTCCCCATGAGCGGGATCATCAGCTCCTGGTAATGATCATGCACTTTTTTTGCCTTGCCGACGACCAGCTCATAATCTTCATCGGCTTCCCGGTAAACGGCTTTGCCCATGCGCAGATGCCGGAAAGGGCCGTCTTCAAAAGACAGGTTCAGGCTGCTATTGCTGATCAGCGCCTTGTTCTTGAATGAAACATCATAAACCGGCATTCCACCGGAAAGGCGGATGGAGAAACGGATGCGGCCGTCGGGAGCAAGCAGCCGGTAAGCTTTTTGCGGCAAACCGGATTGCGGCATTGCAACAACGATAAAAAAAAGAAAATAAAATAAGGATTTCATCATGGCTTGCGGTGGTCATGAAGATAAGAAAAGAAATCCTTTTACAGGAGGTTCTTATGCCGTATATTTAAGGAAGTCCAACAGCATAAATTTACCACTATGGCAAACGATCAGGCGCCTGCTTATGATTGGAGCAGGTTTGTACAAAGAGTGAATATCAACGCTCCTGCTGAAAAGATCTACGAAGCATGGGCAACCCAGGACGGACTGGAATCATGGTTCCTGCGGAAAGCCGTTTTCACAACCCTGCATGGCGCGATGAGGCTGGAGGGGCAGTTCATCGAGGCGGGAGATCAGTACGAATGGTACTGGCACGGCTATTCCGATGAAACCGTTGAGCGCGGAATCATACAGGAAGCCAATGGGAAAGATAAAATCCGTTTTACTTTCGGAAGAGCCGGGAATGTTACTGTTACCATTGCGCAGGAAAAAGAAGAGATGA
>CAYYZJ010000253.1:0-5490 GCA_964475615.1 uncultured Flavitalea sp.
AGTTTCTACAACAATTCTTATGAAAAGACCCGGCTCTTATTCTGTCTGTTTTTCCGGGCCCTGCTGGGAACAGGGTCAGCCCCATCCCTTTTCTCTTTCTATTTTCCGTTTCTCTCTTTCCAGCTCTTTTCTCAGATCCTCTTCGGTGGGCAGGTACAGCTTGTATTTGGAAGCAAAGATCTGTTTGCTGTCATTGAGCAAACTATACTTAACTATCGTTTTGTCTTTTTCTGTACATAATATTAGTCCAATAGTGGGATTATCTTCCGGCGGTTTTATTTTGTCTTCAAAGTACCGTACATAAAAATCCATCTGACCTATGTCCTGATGCGTTAATTCAGATACTTTCAGGTCTACCAGCAAAAAGCATTTCAACACATAGTTATAAAACACCAGGTCAATGTAAAAGTGCTTGCTGCCGTCCTCTGTCGTTATTCTGTATTGCCGGCTTATAAAAGAAAATCCCTTTCCCAGCTCCAATAAAAAATACTGCAGCTTATCTATCAGTTCCTGTTCCAGTTCCTTTTCATAAAAATGGTAATTGGCAGATAGATTTAAGAATTCCAGCACATAAGGGTCTTTGATGATATCCCCGGGCTGCATCGTTTCTTTTTTATCTTCTGCCTCTTGCTTTATGGCGGAATGGCTTTCTTTTGTGCTCATCAGCATCCGCTCATAGTACAGGCTGTTGATCTGTCTTTCCAGTGTCCGGGTGCTCCAGTTGCCGGCAATAGCCTCTTCCAGGTAGAACTTCCTGGCTTCTTCTTTTTCTACCTTTAACAAGAGGCGGTAGTGCGTCCAGGTTAATTGGTCACGCAGTGCGTGGCTTTTTTCAAACAACTGGTAAAATTGCCGCATATACTTTAAATTGGTGATCGTATAGCCTCTCCCATATTCCTTTTGCATCCGCTCTGATAATCCCTTTATGATTTGTTGTCCGTATTCGGCTTTTTGTTTTCCCTTTTGCTCTTTTTCTACGATCAGCCTGCCGATATTCCAATAGGCCTGCACCATCGAGGCATTTGCTGCCCGGTACACTGTATTCCTCGAGGTTTCAATGACGGCCTGCACCTGTCGGTACAATTGCTCTATATTCCGGGTAATGGATAGATTGTTTTTCATATAGTAGTATATTGATGGCAAAATTTATCAACAGCATGCCTGCCCGGCAAAAGCTGGTGGAAATAATCAAACAAATAAACTCTGATTTGAAAGCTATACCTTTCTCAACTTTCTCTTGGAATGGCGGTGGGTGTTATGTAAGCGGCTCAGGTGTTTCTACCTGCGTTCATATAAAGATACAGATTAAAATGAAAAAAATTAATTCTGAAGTCAAGGCGTATACCTGATCTTGATCACGATCTTCTTATCCGCCTTGTTGCCTCCGGTTGTAATGCCGGGCCTATGCCCGTCGGAAGGGAAGAAAAGAAAATAAGTTCCCGGCACGGCTGTATATATTTTTCCTGTTCCCGAATAATTGGCCACATCTTTTGATGCATCATAAGGCCTGGTGACGGTTAATTTCGTTATGGGACTAACGCCGATCTTTTCCTCACCGGAAACCACGTAATGAAGGTCTATATAGTTCCGGTGCGATTCCCACTGCGTGCTGTCATAATCTTTTGTAGGGTTTTGCGACACCAGCGCAAACACATTTTCGCCATCAATAGGGTATCTTCCTGCAGGCAATGATTGAAGATCGCGTTCTTTTAAAAAAGCAAACGCTTTGTCCCAATACGCTTTGTTCAGCTTGTATTGCCGGTTGAACTCAACCTTATTCACGCTCTTATGAGGCTTTAATGGCGGTTGCGCTTGTATGCCGGTTGCCAGAAGAAAGAGGGCTGCAGCCAGTGAAAATATGCTTTTCATTATTCAGGTTTTATTTTTCTACAATAGGTTAAAATAGCTGAAATAAATAATGAACAGGCCATAAAAATATAAGAAGCCCCGAATCCGCCGGTGCTGCCGTTCAAATAACCCACAATATATGATCCGGCAAAAGAACCCAGTGCCCCCGAGCTGTTGATGAGGGCGATGGCTCCTGCAGTTACATTGCGTGGAAGGATCTCCGTTATGATCGCAAAAAAAGGCCCATACGGTATATACATGGCCGTACCCGCAATGATGAGCAGCACAAATGAGATCGTGAAATTGCCTGCACCAACCAGGTATGATCCGTAAAAGGCAATGGCGCCGATGAAAAGAAAAGGCCATACAAATGCTTTCCTGTTTAATGTTTTGTCGGAAAAATAAGATGCGGCCAGCATGCCTATGATCGCAAATACATAAGGAAGGGAAGAAAGCCATCCTGTTTTAACCATGCTCATTTGCGGCGCTGCTTTTATGATAGAAGGAAGCCAGATAACAAACCCATACACACCAATGCTCCACAATGCATATTGCACGCACAGGAGGATAACTGCCTTTGACCTGAAGGCCGCTAAATAATTCTTTACCGGCTTAATGGTTTCCTGTTCCTTTTGCAAAGCGAATGTCAACGCTTCCTTTTCGGATGGCGTCAGCCATTTTGCTTCTTCCGGTTTATCATTTACCAGGCCCCACCAAAAAAAGGCCCAGATTATTGCAGGCAAGCCTTCCAGCACAAACATCCATCGCCAGCCGACGGCATGAACCAGGTATCCCGACAGTATCGACATCCAAAGCACGGTTGCCGGATTGCCCAGGATCAGAAAAGTATTGGCCCGTGAACGTTCTGTTTTAGTAAACCACCTGCTCAATAAAATAAGCATAGCCGGCATTACCGCGCTTTCCACTACACCGAGCATGAAACGATTGACCAGTAAAAGCGAAAGATTACTGATCAGTCCCGTTGCCGTTGCCAGTGCGCCCCATAATATCAAAGACCAGAAGATCAGTTTTTTTGCGCTTTTATTGCCTGCATAGTTCGCTCCCGGAATTTGAAAAAAGAAATAGCCGAGAAAAAAAAGCGAACCCAATAATGAAGATTCCGATGGAGTAATATGCAGATCCTTTGCCATTCCTCCTGCAGCCGCAAAACCGAAATTGGCCCGGTCGAGATAGGCCAAGCTATAGGTGATGAATGCTACGGGAATAAGGCGATACCAGCGCGATGTGATCATTAGTTTTAGTATTGCCTGTTAACTCCAGGGCCTGTCGTGCGAACGCTTGTCATTCCACGTGGGCGTTGGAGCGAAATATGATTTATCGCCCGGTATCAAATGCTTTTTAATTTCTTCATCCACCAGTTCTATTCCTAATCCCGGTGCGGTTAGCGGAACATTGGCAAACCCATTCTCAAATAATTTACGGCCGTCGGTTGTTTTAACGAGACTGTCCCACCAGGGGTTATCGAGCGAGTGGTGTTCAAGCGCCAGGAAATTTTGCGTAGCCGCTGCGCAATGCACGTTTGCCATAAATGAAACGGGGCTTCCTGCAAAATGCATGGCCATGGCAACGCCATGTTCTTCTGCATAGTCGCCGATCCGCTTTGTTTCCAGCAATCCGCCTGATGTTGCCAGGTCGGGGTGAATGATATCCACGGCATGAACGTCGATCAATGGCTTGAAGCCGCTCAATAAATAAATATCTTCTCCTGTAAGCACAGGAGTATCCAGCGCGTCCGATATTGTTTTCAACTGATCGGTATATTGCCAGGGCACCATATCTTCCAGCCATGCCAAACGATAGGGTTCTACTTTTTTTCCAAAGCGAATGGCATTGTTCAGATCGAAATGTCCGTAGTGATCAGATGAAAGCGGGATCTCATAGCCTACTACGGAACGCACTTCGTCGATGATCTTTGCCATTTCATCAAGACCTTTATCCGTTATCTGGATGGCGGTGAACGGATGTTGCGTGTTGGCATAATCCATATAGCCGCCGTTCCACTGCGCCAGATTGGCGCCCCAGAATTTACTATTGTTCAAAGCGCCCGGAATATCTTTTATCTCCCCGATCGAGATATCCATTTTCAGCCAGGTCATGCCCTGCACTTCGAGGCGGTGTTTGATCCTTGCTTTAAATTCATCAAGTGTCGGAGCTTCGGGCGTATCTGCATACAATCTCACTTTATCGCGATAGCGGCCTCCCAATAATTGCCAGGCAGGAACATTATAAGCTTTGCCGCAAAGATCCCACAGCGCCATTTCAACTGCGCATACTCCTCCACCCTGCCGGGCATGGCCGCCGAATTGTTTGATCTTCTTAAACAGCATTTCCACATTGCAGGGATTTTCGTCCAGTATGCGGCTTTTCAGCATCAGTGCATAGCGTTCATCGGCGCCGTCCCTTACTTCGCCCAAACCATAAATGCCCTGGTTGGTATCGATGCGGATGATGGGCGTGCGCCCCACATTTTGTATAACACAATAACGCATATCGGTTATCTTCAAATCTGAAGGAGCGGAATAGCGTTTTACCCGCTGCGTACTTTGAGCGATCAGTTCCTCAACAGGAGAGAACATAAAAGCCCCGCCAAGGACGATGCCGCCAAGCGCCGTTTTCTTTAAAAAAGACCGCCGGTTATTTTCTGGCGCTTCATTGTTGATTTCCTCATCTTTTAATCCGATTTTTTTCAAAAATTTTTGGGAAGGTGTCATGATTGAAAATTTTTAGCAGTTAATTATCTACCAGTTTCTTTCCTTCATGTAGTCGTCCAGTTCTTTTCTTGTCATGGGAAGATTTTTTTGTGTGTCCAGCCACTGCAGAAAATCCTTTTTTATTTCATCCGTCCATTGCTGGTCAATCTGGCCGGGCGTATATTTACCTTCGCGCAGGCGCTGGTGCCCGAATGCATCCCTCAATTGCACGAATTCGGAATTCAGCACAAGGTCTTCCAGGTATTGCGGGGGAATAAAAACAACGCCTCCTTTTTTTGCCAGCACTACATCGCCGGGCAATACAGTGGCCCGGCCTATCCGTATCGGCACATTGATGCCGCCCAGCATCATCTGCTGTATGTATGAAGGATCGTATCCTTTTATCCAGCCGTTGAATCCTTTGATTTCTTCGAGCCCTTCGATATCTCTTACCGAACCATAAAATACCACTCCCCGGTGCGATTTGGCATAGATGGCATTGCCGAGATTATCGCCGATCAATGTGCCGTCCGCTACCTTGCCGTAGCTGTCGGCCACATAAATATCTCCGTCTTTCAATACATCGATGGGCCATGAGTTCGTTGGCCCGATCCGGTTTTCTGTTTTGCCTTTATCCTTTATCAGCTTATCGTAATCGGGCCTCATGGGCAGGTATTGCGCCGTTACTGCACGGCCCGTCATCACTGAATCCGGCTGAATGATCATCCAATCGCCTTCAAACTGGTTTTGATAGCCCTTGTTGCGCAGAAAGCCCCAGGCTTCTTCAAGGGAAACATTTTTCAAGCGCTCCAACAGGCGATCGGAAGTTTTCGGGCGACCATCGGGAAAGCGTTCGCCCTTCCAGTCCGGTGTCAATGCTTTGATCTGATCGCTGGGTAGGGTAACCTGCTGCGCGGGTAAATAAATAGGG
>CAYYZJ010000254.1:0-3455 GCA_964475615.1 uncultured Flavitalea sp.
AGCCTCCACGGATATGATGTGACTGATCCACAGACGATCAATCTTGAGATCGGTACGGCAGCAGAACTTGAGCAGATCGCTGCCTGGCTGAAGCAGCACAATATGGGCTGGCTTCAGGATATCGTTCCCAACCATACTGCCTACGACATGAGCAATCCCTGGCTCTATGATTTTTTTGAACGGGGATATCATTCCGAATACAAGCATTTCTTCGATGCCGGGCATTTCATCCACACTCCGCTGAAAGAGAAAATAATGGCGCCTTTCCTGGGCAAGGGCCTCGAAACGAGTATCGAAGACAGTGAAATAAAACTGGCTTTCGACCCCCAAGGGTTCGGCATACATTATTTCAACCAGCGCTATCCCGTTGCCACTACTGCTTACGAATGGATCTGCGGCATCCTGCCCGATTTTTCAGAGTTATTGCTCCCCTGGGCCAAAAAGATAGAAGCGTTTTCCATGCTTCCCCGCGATCATTGGATCAGGCAAAAGCAGATCCTGATCGATGAAGTGATGGCCGATGAAAGGCTCAGGAAGATCATTGATCAATGCGTGACTTACGTCAATGAACATACGACGATGATGCTGGAATTGCTCGGTTTCCAATATTACCTGCTCTGCTCCTGGAGGCTCAGCAACAGCGTCATCAATTACCGGCGCTTTTTTACGGTAAACAGCCTGATCTGCATCAGGATGGAAGATGAAACGGTATACAATGCCTGCCATGAATTGCTTTTTTCACTTTACCGCCAGGGCTTGATACAGGGATTCCGCCTGGATCATATCGACGGTTTGCACGAGCCGGGAGCTTACCTGCGCCGCTTGCGCAAATCGCTTGGCCATGGCTGTTATATCATTGCTGAAAAAATATTGCAGGAAAAAGAAAACCTGCCGGCGGCATGGCCTTTACAGGGAACAACAGGATATGATTTCCTGGGGCAGGTGAACGAGCTGCTTGTTTCGGGAGAAGGAAAGCAGCGGTTGCAGCAGTTTTATGAAAAATATTTCTCCACGGGCTTTTCTTACGACGACCAGGCTTTTGAAGCCAAATACCGTTTCCTCAAGCAATATATGGAAGGGGAGCTGAACAATCTCGTTCATCTCCTGATCAGCCTGCAGTTGATTGACAAAAAAACAGACCTGGAAAAGATCAGGGAAGCGCTGGCCGTTTTCATGGCGTCATTTCCCGTGTACCGCACTTATCCTGAAAAATTCCCGCCCGATGGGCAGGACAGGCAATTTGTTGAGCAAGCTTTTTCAAAAGCTGAACAAAAGCAAGAGAATCTTCTTACCGGGATCGGACTGCTGAAAACCCTGTTTGAACCCGGCCAGGATGGAAATGATGAGCACCGCATGCTCTTCATCAAAAGGCTTATGCAGTTCACCGGGCCGCTTGCCGCCAAGGGAATTGAAGACACTGTTTTTTATGTGTACAATCCTTACATCGCTCATAACGAGGTCGGCGATTCACCGGGCAATGAAACGCTTTCCATCGATACGTTTCATGAAAAAATGCGCTACCGGCAATGGCATTATCCGCTTGGCCTCAACAGCACCTCAACCCACGATACCAAAAGGGGAGAGGACGGCCGCATGCGGCTGAACATGCTCAGCATTTTTGCCGCGGAATGGATGCAGCGTGTAAATGAATGGAGGCAGATGAATGCGCCTTTTGCACCCGATGCCAATGATGAATATTTTATCTATCAGTCGCTGGTGAGCGGATTCCCCGCCAACATGAAACCCGATGCTGTTTTTGTGGAAAGATGTCAGAACTATATCATCAAAGCCCTTCGCGAATCGAAAAGAAAAAGCCGGTGGGACGATCCCGATAAAGAATATGAAGATCATTGCTGCCGGTTCATCAGCAGGATACTTTGCCAGGATAGTCCCTTCCTGGACAGCTTTCTTCCCTTCATGAGGAAAATTGCTGAAAGAGCATCTGTATTTTCCCTGGCGCAGTTATTGATCAAACTTACTGCACCGGGCGTTCCGGATATTTACCAGGGTTCCGAACTATGGAACTTCAGCTTTGTTGATCCGGATAACCGGATGCCCGTTGACTATGAACTGAGAAAAAAATTACTCGAAGAAATCCTTCGCCTCGAAAAGCAGGGCCCGGGGCTAGTGCTCGATTTTATTGAAAAGAACAGCAACACCGGCGCACAAAAATTATGGCTGATCAAACAGGCGCTTCATTGCAGGCGCAACCATCCCGCTCTCTTTGCGGAAGGAAGCTATATTCCGCTGCATTCCCGCAATGGCAAAAAGCTGCTGGCCTACCTGCGCACGCATGGCAAAGAAAAGATGCTGGCGATAGCGCCTGTTCCCGGCGAACAGGATTACGGGAATGATTTTTTAATCGAAGAAAACATCGAAGCGATCAAAGGCGAATGGGTAAACCTGCTTACGGGCCACCGGTATAACGTAAATGAACAACCGGTGATAAGGGATATTTTTTCCCGGTTTCCCGTAGCGCTTTTTGTAAACGCATCCATGAATAACTGATCATGAAAACGGTAAAAAAGAAAAAAATCCTTCCGGGAAGTCCTTTTCCGCTGGGAGCCACCCCTGATGCCAACGGCGTTAATTTTGCCATCTATGCCGAAAATGCCGCCGGCGTAAATCTTTGTCTCTTCAATGAAGCCGGCGATCAGCACGAATCTGAAACGATCTGTCTCACCCACCGTTATCATCATGTATGGCATGTGTATGTTGCGGGACTTAAACCCGGCCAGCTTTACGGCTATCGGGTAGAAGGCAATTACGATCCGCGCAACGGCATGCGCTTCAACCCGAACAAGCTTCTCATCGATCCTTATGCCAAAGCGCTTTCCGGTTCCGTTCAATGGCATGATGCCTTGTACGGATACGAGATCGGCCATCACGATGCAGACCTTTCATTCAGCGATATCGACAGCGCCCCGTTTGCCCCGAAATCGGTGGTCATTGAAAATAGTTTCAACTGGGAAAATGATAAATGTCCCAAGATACCGTATGAAAAATCGATCATCTATGAAGTGCATGTAAAAGGATTTACTTACCGTCATCCCGGCATCCCGGAAAATATCCGCGGAACTTATGCAGGGATCGCTCACCCGGTAACCATCAATTATCTGAAAGAGCTGGGCATCACGGCTGTTGAGCTTATGCCGGTGCATCAGTTCATATCGGACCGCTTGCTTCACGACAAAGGGCTGAGCAATTACTGGGGCTACAATACGATCGCTTTTTTTGCTCCTGATATCCGTTATTCATCAGCCAAAACGCATGGAGAGCAGATCGCCGAATTCAAAAATATGGTAAAGACCCTGCACAGGGCCGGTATAGAAGTGATCCTCGATGTGGTGTACAATCATACGGCGGAGGGAAACCAGCTCGGCCCCACGCTCAGCTTCCGCGGAATAGACAATGCCTCCTACTACCGGCTCGCCGAAGATAAAAGATATTACATG
>CAYYZJ010000255.1:0-4290 GCA_964475615.1 uncultured Flavitalea sp.
CAAAAGCAATATCATCCTTCAGGTGAGGATGATGAAAGCATCAGGTTTTGGATGTTAATTACTTCACCTTTCCTGCATCCTTCGGTAATGTACCGCAAATCAGTTCTGGCAACAGTACAGAATTATTCAGCGGAGCATCGCCGGGGGCCGGAAGACTATCATCTTTGGATCAAACTGTATGGAAGAACCAGATTTGCCAACCTTCATGAGCCATTGGTCAATTTCAGGCTGAGCCAACATTCCACAACCAGAACAACAAAAAATATTTGGGATGATGCTGCCTCTCTTTCGGCCGACCTTATATATAGAATTTTACATCTTAAATTATCCGCTGAACAGATAGCGCTTTGGAGAGAGATATTGTTTTCGGACAGGAACATTACTAAAGAGGAAGCAAAGCAGGGTATTGAAACTGCGAGGCTGTTCATAACAAAAGCAGAGGAATCTGATTTCAGTAAAAGTGTGGTAAACAATTTCACCATAGGATGGAAAAATATATGCATGAGCAATTGCCGAAAATATGCTTATGAAAAACCGATAGTGGCATTGCTTTTTTTAAAAGAACTAAAGCTTAGTATACCCGGCAATTTTTGGTTTGGTTGTAAACAGTTGTTTAAAATCATATTCATTTCAAGGTTCAAATCCGCAATCAGTTAGTTCTTGAATAATGGCTGATCTGTATCTGTAACTATTGGAAAACAACGGAAAAAAAATATTATGGGTTTCTCCAACTCCCACCCATCCTACTGTTGCAGGCAACAGAGTGCATATCAGGTCACTGGCTTCTTTCCTACGGTCGCAAGGCCTTGTATTGCATTTCCTTTATCTTGCTTACGAAGACTATGATGTGGAAGCGCTAAAAGCATTCTGGGGGGAAGAATTGTATGTGGTGGAAAAAGCCGGTTTGTTTAAAAAAGAGTTTTTACCGCTTTACTATATTAACCGTATTCGCCGCCGGCTTGTTCATGCTGCCAGATACTTTCAACGGCTTACAGGAAAAATAGGCAAGCAGGAATATCAGTATAATACGGAAACGGACGACCATTTTCCTGCAGCGGTTGCGCCGTTTATAAAAAAATTACATCAGAAGAACCGGTATGATATCGTTATATGCGAATACGTATTCATGTCGAAGGCCCTTACTCTTTTTGACAAACACATATTTAAGATCCTGGATACACATGATTGCTTTACCAACAGATTCAAAGTATATCTGGAAAATAACCTCGAGCCTTCCTGGGTGAGTTTATACAAAGACCAGGAAAAAAAAGCACTGGACAGGGCCGACCTTGTGATCTCTGTCCAAGAAAAAGAGAAACTCTATTTTGAAAGCATTTCATCTGCAAAAGTGATACAGTACGGTTATATGCCTGATGTGAACAGACTGCCCGATCGCGTATTCGAACAGAAATTGCTTTACTTGGCCGCGGACAATGCCATTAATCATCTCACTTTGTCTTATTTTATCGAAAACATGATGCCCATCATCACACAACAATATCCGGACATGAAGCTGCTGGTTGGCGGCAGTGTGTGCAAAACGTTTCACCAGCCACATCTCAATATCGAATACATGGGTGAATTTAAGGATGCGGCTGATTTCTATTCCCTGGGTGATATAGCCATCAATCCGGAACCCAAAGGAACCGGCTATAAAATCAAAACGCTGGAAGCATTGGCTTATGGTTTGCCGCTGGTTTGTACATCGGTAGGAGCAGCAGGCGCCATAGATCCTTTTCTCGATCATATTTTTATTGCCGACGATCCTGAAGCATTTGCTGCAATCATTGGCCGTTTGTTCAATGATCCTGATCTGCGCAGGCAGACAGCAGATAATGCTATAACCTGGATCACCCAGTATAAAGAACGGCTTAGGAATAATCTATTAAAAAATATACCGGTCTGATTCTCTCGAAACGCAAACCCAGTATCGCTATTTTAACCAGGCCCGATGACAGAAGCCCTAAAATCCTTTCGCTCGGGCTTCAAAACCTGCTGGCTAATGCCGGCTATACCGCAGATATTTACCTGGAGGGCGCTGCCTTACTGGGAAGATTGTTTGGCCTGAATGAAAAAATATACAGCAAGATCAGAACCCATTTCCGGGTCAGGCAAAAATTGCAGTACTACTTTCAGGATAGAAAATTATTAAAAAAGCTTGCTGATTACGACATCATCATCCTGTCGGAATGTATACCGAATGCATATCTGAGAGGCTATTATGATATCGAAAGCCTTCGCAAAATAACCGGCAGACCTGTATGTTTGTATGAAGTATACTACCTGGGAAATTCGAATACCCATACTCGTATACTTAAAGAAGGAAATCATCACGGAATAGAAAGATTTGACTGGAATTTTTCCGTTTCGGGCATTACAGAGAAAAAAGAAACCCCTTCTCCTGATTTAAAATGGTCGGTCATCGGACTGAATCTTGCATATACCGGGCTTGCTCCCCAGGGAAAGGAAGAATTTATAGTGCTGGTGGATTTTGAACAGGAGGGATTTGAAGAATCGCGAAAAGAACAGTTGGAAGTGCTGCGGGAACTGAATATAAAGACCATTGTGCTGGACGGCAGATATTCCATTGAAGAAATACGCACATTATATAAAAAAGCCGCTGTTCTGCTCGTTCAATTTCCTGAAGCGTTCGGGCTGCCGATCGCCGAATGCCTGGCCTGCGGAACATGCATCATGGTCAGAGAGGCATTCTGGGCCATGTCGTGGCGAAAACAGGTTCCGGGCACAAGTGAATTATATCTTCCGGAATGTTTTATTCAATATGGAAGCAGGGCCGGACTTAAAGAAGAACTACTCAAATTCAAAAACGGCTATCATCGTGTTCAAACGCCGCTTGCGATATATAAAAGCTTTATCGAAAATTATCCCGAGTTTTTTTACGGAGATATTGCTGCAGTTGAAAAAGCCTTTAACGATATTGCGGCAATAAGCCGGTCTAATTGATCATCCCATGATTTCTTCCTTGTTCCGCCTGGTTCCATCCGGTATCAAAAACAAGATCAAGCAACGCATGTACGCAATCGGTAAAAACCCCAACAGCACGGAATACTATGCCCAGTTTGGCGAGGATGCCATTATTCAAACCTATTTCAAAAACATTTCATGGGATAAATACGGAACCACTCAGATCATTGATAAAGGTTTTTATGTGGATATCGGCGCTTATGACCCCGTTGCTTTGTCCAGCACCTACTGGTTTTATAAAAATGGATGGCAGGGTATAACGGTTGATCCCACGCCGGGCGTGAAAGAAAAGTTTGACAGGATCAGACCCAGGGATATTAATGTGCAGGCTGCAATAGCGGATACCGAAGGTTTTGTTGATTTTTACAGTTGGGGCCATTCCGTATTTAATACCTTGTCGGCAGATGCTATGCTGAAAAGCCAGGCTGATAATAAAACTTCGGCGCCGCCACTGGTTACAAAAACAGAAGTATTCAGACTTTCCACCCTGCTGGATAAATATCTGCCGGCTGGCCAACCTATCAGTTTCATGAATATAGATGTGGAAGGAAAAGATCTTGAAGTATTGATGTCGAACAACTGGGAAAAATACAGGCCGGAGTTGATCATCGTAGAAGAACATATTTACAAGCTGGAAGAATTGATGGATTCGCAAATAGTCCGGTTCCTTAAATCAAAAGATTATGAATTGATGCACTGGGTGCAACCCGGGCTGATATTCAGGAGGCTTACGATATGAAGCAATGGTTGGCAAACAAGATCAGCGGTTTTCAGTTCAGGCTGAGATGCATGCAGTATGGGATCTTTTTTACCAGATCAGGAGATTTCCGTGTACCGTCCAGGCTATGGATAAACTGGAAATGGAGGCAGTTTAGTTTTTTCTTTAAAAAAAAGGATGCCTTTTACTATGAATTCAGGGAAATATGTCTCGAGGATTGTTACCAGGTAAGAAAACTAAAGCAGCACGTTCCGATATCCAGGATCATGGACATTGGGTCTAACCAGGGACTTTTTCTTATTGCAGCAAGAAAAGCATTTCCGCATGCACTCATTCACGGATATGAACCCAATCCTCATCTCAGGCAATTATGGGAACATAATGCAGCGCAGTTGAATGCAGCAGCTTTTGCAGAAGCAATTGCGGCGAATGATTGTCTGATGCGGCTGGATTTTGGAGAAACGGATCTGCATACTCAGGCCATTCAATCAGCGGAAGGAACAATACAGGCCACGGCATTTGAAAAAGCCATTGCCCGGTTAAACGGTGGTGTAGATCTGCTAAAGCTCGATTGCGAGGGAGGCGAG
>CAYYZJ010000256.1:0-5189 GCA_964475615.1 uncultured Flavitalea sp.
GCAGTACTTACAGGTAATGTAATAGACTGGTTGGTTCCTGCATTGGCCGTTGGCGGCTGGTTAGCTGCAGCAGCTACAGTTACTTTTACCTGCGCTTTACCGGTAGCGCCTTTGTTGTCGGTAACGGTCAATTCAAAAACGTATTGGCCTGCCTGTAAGCCGCTAACGGTGGCAGAGGCAGTATTGGCATTGGTAATAGTAGCGGTAGCCGGCCCTGAAATTTGTGCCCACGCATAACCGGCGATGGTACCGTCCGGATCGGCGGATGCGCTTCCATCGAGCGTTGCACTGTTGGTGGGAAGCGTAATCGTTTTGCTGGCTCCTGCATTGGCTACAGGCGGCTGATTGGATGCATTGATTACAGTGATGATAACAGAATCGGATGCTTTAAGGCCATCATTATCCGTTACCGTTAATTTGAACACATAGGTTCCGGCTACCAATCCGTCAACAGTAGTAATAGCATTCGCAGCATTTGCAATACTGCCTTGTGAAGGCCCGGATAGTTTAGTCCAGGCATAGCCGACGATGGTTCCGTTGGGATCCTGGGAAGCGCTGCCATCCAGGGTAACGCTATTGGTTGGTAAAGTAATGGTCTGATCGGCTCCGGGATTGGCTACAGGCGGCTGATTGATCAATGGATTGACCTTGATGTTCATAGTGTCGCTTGCAGTTTGACCTGCATCGTCCGTAACAGTAAGCACAAAGCTGTAGGTGCCTTCAACCAGATTGGTGACTAATGTTTTTGCCGAACCCGGATTAGTGATGGTGAAAGAAGAGGGGCCTGCGATTTTTGTCCATTGATACGTAATGCTTCCGTCGGCAGTTCCGCTTCCGCTCAATGTGTCGGAATTTATCGGAAGTGTGATGGTTTTATCAGGGCCTGCGTTGGCCGTTGGCTTTTTTTTTATCACGGCGCATGAGCCGGTCAGTCTGCATTTTAACCAGGTTATGATTGAAGAAGCGTCTGAAAAATTACGGGTACTATCACCTTGAACAACCTGTATCTGCACTCCTGTGGCGGGAGTGCCCAGACTTCGTATTTTAACCGGGAAAGAAGTGAATAATTTATTGTCATGAATATTATCCCCCACTGCGCTCGAGATCGATTGTAATAATGTTTTCACGGAACTAACGATCATGTTATTGGATACTTCTCCCGGTGTGTTGAATCCATAGTTATTGGGGAGATTGATAGCAAACCGTTCAAACCGGTTGAATATATTATCGTGAATATAGGGTTTGAATGCCGGCCTGGGTTCAAGCACATTTGTACCGGGACCTGTTGCGATACCGGTCATATATAATCCATCATCTGTAGTGCCGCCGATATAAATGCTGTCTCCATAGTTATTATACACCTCGGCGGTTCCGTACGGAGTTCCCCTGATCCCTTCCTTGAGATTATATCCAACGTTGTTGAATATTTTGCCGGTGGTATTTGCTCCCATAATGATCCATGCGCGCTGATTGCTCATGTTGGTCGATCCGGATCTCAGGATAATATTGTCGTGTATGGATGCATATATCGAATTACCAACCTGGATCCCATCCCATCCGGAACTATCAATCAAAATATTATATACTTCAATAGAATCTATCCTCACGGTAGGCCCGTCGTTTCCCGGCTGAGCAACTGCATCTCCCTGCGGGGAACTATGCCCGAGATACATAGCTTCACCGGTGGTACGGTGAATGAACATATCGTGCAGCTTTACATTTTTAATGCAGAAATTATTGAATACTCTCCATGGCCTCGACGAATCGCTATCGAGCTTAGCCATAACTCCCACTCCAACATTCTGCATATAAAATCCCGATATTTCCAGATCTGTCGCCAGGTTTACGGTAGTGCCAATGGTTCCGGGACTGGGGTTGGCGTTTACAAACTGAAAGCCATATTTGATTCCTCTGGATCGTAAATAAGTGCCGTCAATTTTAACATGCGATACAAAATTGCTATCGCCTGTTCCGCTTCCTATGCGGAAAAATGCGGACGGGCCGCTTATGGTAACTATATCCGTAGGCACAACCACAACAGGGCATCCGGCGCTTCCGCCAAAATCTCCCAGGCTTATTCCCACATATACGCCGCCGTTCTGCGGGTTGCGTGGAATCTTAACGGTATCTCCTCCCATAATGTTAAAACCGTCCCTGCGCAAATAGGGGCGGAATAAGGAAGTGCTGTTCGTAGGAGTTAGCGTCCAGGTTACCGGCGCACCGCTCCGGCAGGGGCTTTCTCCTTTTTTCTGATAATCGACTACTTTTACGTTAACGAGATCAGTGGCTGTGCTTGTACCGTCGCTGGTAGTGAGCTGGAATGTATAATAACCGGCCTGAAAACCGGATACAAGTGTATTTTGAGCATTGGGAGTAGCGATCGTTACGGCTGCTCCCGATACCTGCGTCCATTTCCATGAAGTGATGCTGCCGGTTCCCGAACCCTTGAGCGTTAGCTTTGTCGTTACATTCAACTGCGCGAGCGGCAATACAGTATCCTTGCCTGCATTGGCAGTAACGGCAAAACCAAATCCGGATAGGGTGTTAAAATCGCTATTGGTAACAGTGAATGTATGATCACCGGGGAGCCCGGCAATTCCTTTATTTTCTATCGAATCCCTGGTAGCTAATACTTTAACGGGTATGGCTAGGGTAGATATCAGAGCAACCTTAATGATAAGCGAGTAGCAATGGCTTAACATGTTTTTCACGGATTTATTGAAACGTTGGATTTAAATAACTTCTTGCCTTTATCTCTTGATCTCAAGAGATTCGCACGATACAGAATTCCACGATATTGGATCTTCTAAATCGCAGTTTATGTTTCAATTATTATGCCAAAACAATCCTTGTGGAATATGTGTTGATATTTCCACAATTTGGAAAAAAATAACCAATTTATTTTGAAAAAAATTATTGAACGGCCATCATATTTTTCGATCCCGGACGTTTATAGGTGAGCATCCATTCGTAAGCATTTTTCCCATTCTCCTTATAGGCCGGATCGTATGATTTTGTCCAGGCATCGTGTGCCTGTCCATTGAAAAGAGTGAGCTCAGCTTTTGGTTGAATCGGAGGAAAATGTGTATTGAGTTTATTTACCCAATCGATGGAGTTTGATGCAGGCACAACCGTATCGCCCGAATTGTGCATAACCTTTACCGGCAAATGAGAAGATACAATGGTTCGTACATTGCCGGGATAGGGTTTGGTATTTCCGCATACTATATACAGGGCTGCCAGCCTATCGGCGAATTTTTTTGCCGATCCTGCATAGATCCATGCAATTCCTCCGCCCATACTTATTCCCGTTAAATAAATCCGGCTCTTATCCACCCTGTATTTGTCCACTGCATAATGGATGAGCGTATCGATCACATTATAATTCCTTGCATTGGTATTGAATTGAGGCGATAAAACAATGAATGAGAAATGCTGCCCGTCCACCGTAAAATACAGGGGAAATTTTTTGTCGTGTATCAATTTAGGCGGGCCCTGTTTCAGTAATTTGGTTAGTTGCGCCTTGCTGCCATCCCCGATCTCTCCGATCCCATGTAAAAAGATCAGTAAAGGATACTGCTTTGTAGTATCCTTATCATAGTCCTGCGGCAACCATTCCAGGTAACCGGAAATAGCATAGTTCACGGAAACGGTAACCGGCTTTTGAGCAGGATACTGTGCGGCAGCATGCAGGCTGGTAAACGCGCAGATCGGAAAAGCAAAAAAGTTTAGGATTACGCTCATGAGTTTCATTCATTAAAATACATCTTAATTAGTTAATATCAAAATGAGCTTCCCGAAAAGCTGTGACGGATGACCGCTTCTCCCCGAAACTCATCATCGAGGAGGAAGCTCAAAAAAAGAACCATTGACCGTGGGCGTCAATGGTTCCTGCAAATGGGCTTTTTATTTTGCTATTGCTTGATAAATTTACTGATAATCGGCCCGGAGGGTTTACCGCTCGAATGTGAACCCGGATCTATCCAGATGCACAGGTAATAAGTGCCTGCAGACAGCCTGCTGATATTCAGCGATTCATTCAGATAAGGCAAAGGCTTATCTATTCGCTTGGTCATGATAACCTGTCCGCTGATATTGCCTATCGTTATATATGCCCTGCCCGTTAGATCGCTAGTCCAGCTAATGTTGATAACATCATGCGCCGGATTAGGATAAAGTATAACCTGTTCGGTATATCTCAGATTATCCAGAACAGTTACCTTAACCATAGCTGTATCCGTAAGGCCCTGGCTTCCGGTTACAACCAATTCAAACTGATATTCTCCTGCTGCCAGGTCAGTGACTGTTGTGCTTGCATTTTGCGGTGAAGCGATCGTTGCACCAGCAGGCCCTGAAACCTGTACCCATTGATAGCTGGCGATATTTCCGCTGGATGCAGAGCCATTCAGATCGACCGTATTGTTTGGCAATGCAATGGAGGTGTCTTTTCCTGCATTGGCCAATGGCGGTTCTATGGTGGGAGTATCGTTTGGAGCAGCAATCACAGAAATAGTAACCTGATCTTCTGCTGTGCCGCCTTTATTATCAGTGATAGTGAGTTTGAAAACATATTGTCCTTCCTGTAATCCGGAAACAACAGGGCTGGCTGTATTGGCATCAGCAATGGTCACGGAACCTGGCCCGGATACTTTGGCCCAGCTAAAGGACACGATAGAGCCGTCTGCATCAAATGAATGTGTTCCATCAAGCTGAACAGTGTTGACAGGCAATGTAATGGTTTGATCTGCTCCTGCATTGGCCACAGGCGGCTGGTTTACTGCCGCTGTTACGGTTACATTGACCTGCGCTTTTGCAGTAGCGCCGCTGTTGTCGGTAACAGTGAGCTCAAAGACATATACACCTTGCTGCAGGTTGCCGACCGAAGCAGTGGCGGTATTGGCATTGGTAATGGTGGCTGTAGCAGGCCCGGATACCTGTGCCCAACTAAAAGCAGCAATGGTTCCATCAGGATCGGATGATTTGGATCCATCGAGAGTAGTGCTGTTTACAGGAAGGGTGATGGTCTTGCTGCTTCCGGCATTGGCCACCGGCGGCTGGTTCGGCGCTGCATTGACAGTAATGATCACTACATCGGTAGCAGTAGCGCCGTTATTATCGGTTACGGTAAGCTGGAACTGGTAAACACCCTGAACAAGATTGCTGAGGGAGGTTTGTGCAGCGGCGGCATT
>CAYYZJ010000257.1:0-3264 GCA_964475615.1 uncultured Flavitalea sp.
ATTAAAAGTGTCACAATGACAAAAGCAACGCAATTCAAACACGTCAGTTATTTATGGGATGATGAAAAAGCGGCTCCGCTTGCCGGCGATGAAGTGGCGCTGCTGGTATACCGTTCCAATCTGCTGGGAGCCGATCTCCGCCTTACCAACTATGGCGGCGGCAATACTTCCTGCAAAGTAATGAGCAAAGACCCGTTAACGGCTAAAGAAGTGGAAGTGATGTGGGTGAAAGGATCCGGCGGCGATCTGGGAACCATGAAACGGAGCGGACTGGCGGCGCTTTATGTTGACCGGCTTCGCGCTTTGAAAAACGTATACCGCGGCCTTGCTCATGAAGACGAGATGGTGGCCCTTTTCAATCATTGCATCTATGACCTGGATTCCAAAGCGCCATCCATCGATACGCCCCTGCATGGATTTCTTCCTTTCAAACATATCGATCACCTGCATCCGGATGCGGCCATTGCCATTGCAGCAGCCAAGGATGGAAAAAAGATCACGCAGGAATTATTCAATGGAAGCGTCGGCTGGGTAGAATGGCAGCGCCCGGGCTTCGATCTCGGACTGAAACTTAAAAAATGCCTCGACGATAATCCCGGCATCCGCGGCATCATGCTTGGCTCGCATGGACTGTTCACCTGGGGCGATACGGCTTATGAAAGCTATCTCAATACGCTTGAAGTGATAGAACGGTGCGCTGCCTATCTCGAAGATCATACCGGCAAAAAAAGGCCGGTGTTCGGAGGGCAGAAAATACATGCATTGCCTAAAGAGGAACGACTGTCCAAAGCAGCAGCGCTGGCGCCTTTGCTCAGAGGTTTTTGCTCTTCCGGGTATGCAAAGAACACCTCCGGAACAAAAGGCATGATCGGTCATTTTACCGATGATGAGCGCGTGCTGGAGTTCATCAACTCAAATGATCTCGACAGGCTGGCGCCCATGGGAACGAGCTGCCCCGATCATTTCCTGCGTACCAAGATCAGTCCGCTGGTGCTGAATTTAAAGCCGGATGAAAACCTGGATGATATCATGGCCGTCAGGCAAAAGCTGGCTCCTTCGTTTGATGATTACCGTAAGATGTATGCTGATTACTACAATGCCTGCAGGCATCCCGACAGTCCGGCCATGCGCGATCCCAATCCCGTAGTGATCCTTTATCCCGGCATCGGCGTGTTCACCTTCGCCAAAGACAAACAGACCGCACGCGTGGCCGCTGAATTCTATATCAATGCCATCAATGTGATGAAAGGGGCGGAAGCCATTTCCGAATATACGGCGCTGCCCAGGCAGGAAGCATTCAATATCGAATACTGGCTGCTGGAAGAAGCCAAGCTCCAGCGCATGCCCAAACCCAAAGCATTGTCGGGTAGGATTGCCCTGGTTACCGGAAGCGCGGGCGGAATAGGCAAAGCCATCGCCAAAAAATTTGCCGATGAAGGCGCTGTAGTGATCATCAATGACAACGATGCGACCCGCCTGGAAAGCGCCGTGGAAGAGTTCTCCAAAGCATACGGCAGGGATGTATTTGCTTCCGCATTGCTCGATGTGACCAGCGCAGCCAGCATCCGCCAGGCTTTTCAACTGGCATCCTGGTATTTCGGCGGTGTGGACATTATTGTAAATTGCGCAGGCATATCCATCTCCAAGCCGCTCGAAGAGCATACGGAAAAAGACTGGGATCTGATCTACGATATTCTCGTAAAAGGACAGTTCCTCGTAACGCAATGCGGGGTGGAGATCATGCGCAGGCAGGGTATCGGCGGCGACATACTGAATATCGTCAGCAAGAATGCGCTTGTCAGCGGGCCCAATAATGCCGCCTATGGCTCTGCAAAATCGGCGCAGTTGCATCTCAGCAGGCTGAATGCAGCCGAGCTGGGGAAGGACAGGATCAGGGTGAATGTGGTCAATCCCGACGCCGTGATTTCAGGAAGCAAGATCTGGGCAGGCGCCTGGGCCGAAGGCAGGGCCAAAGCCTATGGCATCACTGTGGAGGAGCTGCCTGCTTATTATGCCAAGCGCACCCTGCTGAATGCCATCATCGAACCGGAAGATATCGCCAATGCCTGCTTTGCTTTTATAGGCGGGCTGCTGAATAAATCAACAGGCAATGTGCTGAATGTGGATGGGGGAGTGGCCATGGCTTTTGTGAGATAGGTTGGCATGGTTTTTTAGATTTTTTCGTAAAACCGTTATATGCCTGTCAGGAAAAAGAAAAATAAAAAGACATCGGCCAAGCCGCCCCGCAGCAAGGAAGAAAAATACTTTCGCGATCCGGACATTATCGAAGACCTGCCCTTTGCTGAAGAACAGGAAGAAGCCGAAGAAGCGGTCAAAGAAACCAAAAAAACAAAGACGCGTAAAAAAACTCCGGAAACGAGCATTGCCGAAAAAGCCCACCGCGAAGCGGATAAAGATATTGCCGGCGATGCCGACCTGAGCATGCATAGCCCCAGCGAAGACCTTGATGAAGGTGAACTCGCCGGGCTGGGCGACGATGAAAATGATCTGGTGTAAACAATTCGCGATAAACAGTAAATATGAGATACTCACCGGTTGCATGGTCGGGTTTTCTTTCCTCCGTTTTTGTGTTATGCTCCTGCTCTTTTTCTTCCAGAACCGCCAGACGATTGTTCAATGAAGCAGCCAGGAAACAATACGATATCATTATTGTGCCCGGTGTTCCATTGGAAAACGGCAAATGGAGCAGGACCATGAAAGGAAGAGTATACTGGTCAAAATATCTGTTCGATTGCGGCATTGCCAAAAACATCATGTATTCCGGATCCGCAGTATATACGCCGTACTATGAAGCGCAGGTAATGGCGCTCTATGCAAAAGCCATCGGCATCCCGGAAAAAAATATCTATACCGAGCTGAAAGCGGAGCACAGCACCGAAAATGTTTATTATTCCTATCGCAAGGCAAAAAAGCTCGGCTTTAATAAAATAGCGCTTGCTTCCGATCCTTTTCAAACCAAAATGCTTCGCGGTTTCATCCGCCAAAAGCTCAATAACGATGTCGATCTTATTCCTTTTGTCATCGATACCTTAAAAGTGATGGAGCCGGAGATGACCGATCCGGAAATAAATTATCAGGAAGCTTTCAATACCGGTTTCAAATCGCTCACCGAGCGCGAAAGCTTCTGGAAGCGATTGCGGGGTACAAGGGGAATGAATATCGACAGCACGGCTTATTAATTTAATTGATGAACCTGTAAAATAAATAACCCTTTCACCCTAAATTTATGGCATGATTGCCAAG
>CAYYZJ010000258.1:0-3877 GCA_964475615.1 uncultured Flavitalea sp.
CGCTTCATGATATGAACCCTCTTATGGGTGGCTTTCATTATAAGGATGACTATAACCGGAATATTTCCAATAAAGTGCTGATGGATCTGGAACTTCGGTATTCGCAGATTAAGCAAGCCGCTATCAGGAACAGTGATTTAGATGTCTGTGCTCCGTCCATGTGGCTGTATTATGAATCGTTGTCGAACAAGGCCATGAAGAATTTTGATCATCATCATATACCTTATGGTCTCGACACGAACATATTCTGCCATTGCCCAAAACAAGATAGCCGCAATTTTTTTAATATACCTTCTCAAAAAAAAGTTATCCTCTTTGTGAGCGAGATCCTGGAGAACGAAAGAAAGGGATTTGATTTATTGGTGAATGCGATGAAAATGATAGATGATAGAGATGATTATGTTGTTGTCGTGGCCGGCAACTCCAACAACTCATACGAGATACCGCACTTTATGTTCATAAGGAACGTTCATAATGAGAAATTAATGGCGCTTTTATATGCATCCGCAGATGTGTGTGTTATCCCCAGCCGTGAAGATAACCTGCCAAATGTGATGCTTGAATCTTTAAGCTGCGGAACTCCTGTGATCGGCTTCCCCATAGGAGGAATGAAGGATGCAATAATCGATGGATTCAATGGTTTTTTATGCGAGGATATTTCTCCGGATTCTTTAGCAGTTTCAATAAGGAAATTTTTGAACGAAACCATATTGGATAATGCAGCCATCAGGACCGACAGCATTAAGAAATACGATTTAAAAGTTCAGGCTAGAGCTTATATCAATTTATATGAGAAAAAATTAAACGCGTAAGTGTGAAAAAGCTCGTGCGTTCTTTTTTTGCTTTGGCCAATCTGGAAATCAGAAGAAAGCCTCAACCCGTCCCCGCCTCCTATTTTCGCAATGAAGAAATGATCGGCGGGCTCGCACGGGTTAAGAAATTAAATCTGAACATCACCACCATTATCGATGTGGGAGCTGCCGCCGGTTCATGGTCGCTTTCGGCAAAAGAATTATGGCCGGATTGCTCTTACCTGCTCTTCGAACCGCTGGCAGAAAGAAAAGCCGAACTGGAGGCCTTGGCTCGGGTCAATACAAATTTTCATTTTGTTCCTCTTGCGGCAGGCAAGGAAAAAGGCAGTATATCATTCAATGTATCGGACGACCTGGATGGCAGCGGCATTACATACAATCCCGGAACAAATCCACATATCCGCTCAGTAGAAGTATCGAGTATTGCACATGAAATTACAGAGCGGAACC
Organism: uncultured Flavitalea sp.; assembly: GCA_964475615.1. Classification (GTDB taxonomy): domain Bacteria; phylum Bacteroidota; class Bacteroidia; order Chitinophagales; family Chitinophagaceae; genus Puia. The sequence continues at coordinate 1,263 of CAYYZJ010000258.1, forward strand.
TGAAAGGGCCTTATATGGTTAAGCTGGATACACATGGTTTTGAAGTGCCGATCATTGAAGGTTGTGCAGGGATCATGAAAGACATTTCGCTGTTCATTATTGAATGTTATGGTTTTCATATTGTCAGGAATTCGCTACTCTTCTGGGAAATGAACCGTTATATGAGCGAATATGGTTTCAGGTTGTTTGATATGGTAGATATCATGCGCCGGCCTGCCGACCAGGCTTTCTGGCAATGCGACGCTTTTTTTATCCGGAATGACCATCCTCTTTTCAAAAATAATCAATACCACCAGTGACCGATTACCCTAAAATAACAATCGTTACGCCCTGCTTTAACCAGGTCCGTTACATCGAGGAAACAATGCGGTCTATCCTGGATCAAAACTATCCGAACCTGGAGTATATTGTTATCGACGGAGGAAGCACCGACGGCACTGTCGACATCATACAGAAATATGCAGACAGGCTTCATTACTGGGTCTCCGAAAAAGATCAGGGTCTGTATCACGCATTGCAAAAGGGATTTAAGGTCAGCAGCGGCGAAATAATGGGATGGCTGAATTCAGATGACCTGCTCCATCGGAATGCCCTGTTTACCGTCAGCGAAATCTTTTCTTCCCTTCCGGATGTACAATGGCTTCAGGGATATCCTACGCTGGCCGATGAACAGGGGAGATTCGTATACCATCGCAACCCCCGCGCATCAAAATATTCCTTTTATGCCGGAGATTATCGCGATGGCGTCTTCATTCAACAGGAATCCACCTATTGGCGGAGATCGCTTTGGGAACAGGCAGGCAGCCATGTTTCGACCGCTTACCGCTATGCCGGCGATTTTGAACTCTGGATGCGCTTTTTTAAATATGCAGAACTCTACAATGCCAGTGCGCTCATCGGCGCTTTCAGGCTCAGAAAGGGCCAGCTTTCGGTTGAGAATTATCACCTGTACATAAACGAATGCGATCAGATTGTTGCTTCATACCTTCCCGAGCTGACGAAAGAAGACCGCGCCCGGCTGCATAAATTAAAACGGAACAGGCGCGTTAATGAACGGTTTCCTTTGCTGAGAAAGATCGGGCCGTTCAGCATGAAATACGAGCAGATACTGAATAAGACCCAGTTTATCTATTACGATTTTCAAAAAAGGAACTTTGCTAAGTTTGAATAACATGCCCGAAGTTTCTGTTATCATACCCAATTATAATCATGCTCCTTATCTCCGGAAGCGCATTGAAAATGTGCTTAACCAGACTTATCAGAACTTTGAACTGATCCTGATGGATGATCATTCGACCGATGACAGTAAAAGCATCATCGAAAGCTATCGCACTCATCCCAAAATATCAGCAATTCTTTATAATGAATCCAATAGCGGCTCTACTTTTAAGCAATGGAATAAAGGAGTGCAGAAAGCCCGTTATGAGTATATCTGGATAGCTGAAAGCGACGATCTGGCATCGGATAATTTCCTTGAAATATTGTCGGACATTCTGAATACCAACCCGAAACTTGGCCTGGTGTATGCAAAGTCTGTATGTATTAATGAAGAAGATGAAGTAATAGACGATCTCAGCGGCTGGTATGAATTATGGGATAAAACGAGATGGGAGAATGATTATTATAACGATGGAAGAGCAGAACTGGAAAATTATCTCATCTATCGGGACACCATACCCAATGCCAGCGGCGTTCTTTTCAAGAAAAATATATTTTTATCTGCAGGTATGGCACCTGAAGATTATAAACTTTGCGGTGACTGGCTGACCTGGATGCGCATGCTGAATATTTCCGATGTGGCTTTTACAGTGAAAGCTGAAAATTTTTTCAGGCGGCACGATAAAACTGTACGCCGCTCCAAAAACATATTGATCACTCAGATAAGGGAACGGTATAAAATGATTAAAACCCTCAAAAAGCAGGGCGTGCTTACAGCGCATGATTCTGCAATTATGTTGTCGGAAGTGAACCGGATCGTAAAGTCGGAAGGCCTTTTCCTCGCCAGAAGCAGCATGAGCAAAATAAGATCTTCCCTGCTTGATGCTATCCTTGTTTGTAAATTACTGTTTACTAAAATAATTTATAAATGAAGGGTGACGTTTTTTTTTCTATAGTAATTCCCACATTCAATGCTGAAAAAACATTAGTGAAAGCCCTTCAAAGCGTTACTGGGCAAACATTTGGCAATTATGAGATATTGGTGATAGATGGATTATCCCAAGACCGAACCATAGGTATCGTCCAGGAATTAGCAGAAAAAACAACATCCATCCGGTGGATTTCAGAAAAAGACAATGGCATTTATGATGCTATGAATAAAGGGATCAATCTCTCCCTGGGGAAATGGGTATACTTTATGGGTAGCGATGATGTCCTGCGTAATAAAGATATTCTGCAGCGAATTCACAATGAACTGTCAGTTTCGTCTTGTGATGTTTTATATGGCAATGTTTACAGTGATCATTTTAAACTTTATAGTGAGGGTCGCACCGGAAAGTACGACGGGGAATTTACAGTGGAGAAAATATTCCATAAAAATATCTGCCATCAGGCTATATTCTTCAAAAAGGAAATTTTTAACCGGACCGGAAAATTTGATCTCAAATACAAAGCTT
>CAYYZJ010000259.1:0-10100 GCA_964475615.1 uncultured Flavitalea sp.
ATTCCCGACAAAACCGTTTCGCTAAGAATGGCAAAAATTGTAGCTTCTGTAATGGAATTTGTTTGGAAAACTTTCAAACGAAAAGGACACCCGCCACTTTACAAAGGACTTGTCAATACGTTAGGAATAGAATTTATTACCAACGATACAAAGGCAAGACAAGAAATCGGCTACAAGACATTTGTAACTATTGAGCAAGGATTGAACTTGATGAGAAAATAAAAAAACGGCATTTTGATTAAAGCAAAGGGCAATTAAGCTAATTTCTGTATTATAGCAATGGAGCAAGCATTGCTGATAATAGCAGCGTCTAAAAAGGAAGTTCTTCGCCATACTCTTTAATAAAGTGTGTGCTTATCGCGGAATATCTGAATTTTGTTTTCGTCATTTTGGCTACAACCTAACTCAATTTGGCAACAATCAGTTTTTGACATCTGCGGACTTTTGCATTGTCAATTTATAACAACAAGAATATGCAAAAGACAATTTTCATTACAGGAGCTTCGGCAGGTTTAGGAAAAGCAACTGCAAAACTATTTCAGTCCAAAGGTTGGAACGTAATCGCAACAATGCGTAACCCAGAAAACGAAACGGAGCTGACAAAACTTGAAAACGTTTTCGTTTTAAAATTAGACGTAACGGACAAAACACAAATTGAAAACACCATTCAAAAAGTCGTCCACCAATATTCGGCGGATGTAGTGTTGAACAATGCAGGTTACGGTTTAATCGGTGTTTTGGAAGCATTGACAGACGAACAAATTAACCGTCAACTTAACACTAATTTGTTTGGTGTTATTAGAGTAACAAAAGCGTTTACACCTTATTTCCGCGAAAAGAAAAGCGGAATGTTTATCAATGTTACTTCAATGTTTGGTTTAATCGGTTATCCAACTTGTTCAGTTTATGCAGCTACCAAATTTGCGATTGACGGCTTTTCTGAAAGTTTAGCTTATGACCTTGCACACTTTGGAATAAAAGTAAAGACGGTTGCACCGGGCGGAATACAAACAGACTTTGCAGGGCGTTCAATGGACGGCGGACAACACGAAGCATACAGCAAATTGGTTAAGAAAGTAAGCGAAGGTTACAGTGAAGAAAGAGTAAGCCAATTTTCAAAGGCTGAAAGTATTGCAAATGTAATTTTTGAAGCAGCAACCGATAACAAAGAGCAGTTGCGTTACATCGCAGGAAAAGATGCAATTTCACTTTACACCGAACGAGAAAAAATTGGCGCGGAAGCACAATACAGAAAAATACAAGAAATGTTTGCCTACTAAAATTTAAGACAATGACAGCAAGAACAAAAATCGCTTTAATCCCGGGAGACAACGCATTGATGTTTCAGGTGGTATGTTTTTGTAAAAAACGAACTTTGTGATACTGAAAAAACACGATGATACACCGCAAAAATTCAATTCCATTTCGGAATTGCACAAGGCTTTGGGCTTTCCAAAACCATTGCAGCCATTGGTCAGTTTAGTAAACTATGCCGACATTAAAACACCTGCGGACGAGTTGCCCAAAGCGTTGTTGTTGAATTTCTACAAAATATCGTACAAAAAGAGTTTGACGGGAAAAATAAAATACGGGCAAAACTATTACGATTTTGACGAGGGCGGTTTATCGTTTGTTTCTCCAAATCAGGTTATCCAAAGTGCCAAAGATGAAAAAGATTATTCGGGTTACACGTTGCTTTTTCACCCCGATTTTATTCGTAATTATCCGCTTGACACCAAAATAAAAACCTTTGGTTTCTTTTCGTATTCGGCAAATGAAGCGTTGTTTTTATCCGAAAAGGAAAAGCAAATCATTTTTTCTGTTTTTGAAAACATAAAGGAAGAATTGAACAGCAACATTGACGATTTTAGTCAGGACTTAGTTGTGTCTCACATTGAAGTTTTGCTCAATTACAGCAACCGTTTTTACAAACGGCAATTCATCACACGCAAAGCGGTAAACAACGATTTACTTACACGAATGGAGCAACTTTTGAACGCTTATTTTCAACAGGAACGAGCCTTACAAAAAGGACTTCCAACCGTTGAATATTTGGCAGAGCAATTAAATGTTTCATCACGTTATTTAAGCGATATGTTGCGTTCATTGACAGGACAAAATGCACAGCAACACATTCATGAAAAATTGATTGAAAAAGCAAAAGAATATTTGACATCAACCAATTTGTCGGTGTCGGAAATCGCTTATCAATTAGGTTTTGAACATTCGCAATCATTCAACAAATTGTTTAAAAAGAAAACTAACCTGACGCCCATAGAATTTAAGCAATCATTCAATTAAAATTTAAATGGACATTAAAGCATTTATACAAGATTTTCTTGCTGTAAGCAATGCTTACGACACAAAGAACTATTTGAACAAATGGCACAAAGACGCAGTTCTTGACGACCCATCTGTCGGACAGGTTTTCAAAGGACATTCGGGCATCAAAGAGTATTTTGACAAATATTTTATCGGGTACAAGACACAAACGCGGCTTGTAAAATTGAACATCATTTCCAACAATGAAGCAAATATTGAAGTAGAGTTCACAGGCGAATTTCCAGAAGGGAAAATTGGGGGCATATTTGACTTGACTTTCAAGGACGGAAAGATTGCAAAAGCAAAAGCCGATTTGATTTAAAATTTTCCTTCCCTCAGCCCCATGCATTTCATCAAGAATGCATGACATCACGTGTAGTTATCAATTCCCCGCTTATTTCTTCTTATACATTTGGCTCTGCAATACCAAGGTGGTCAATGAAAAAAATAATATTTATTGGATATTTTGTTTTGGCTATAATGAGCAGCACGGCTCAATCCATTTCCGGAACGATCAAAGATTCCCTCTCCGGAAATCCTTTGAGCTTTGTAACGGTCAGGCTGCTGACGGATTCAGGAAAAATCATTCAAACCGTTTTTTCCGACAGCTTGGGGAATTTCAGATTCGGTGCCGTTGATACCGGCAGTTACCTGCTTTCTTTCAGTCTCGTCGGATATATTGCAAAGCGATCTTCGCTGATTTCGATTCATAAAGACGAACGAGTTGATATAGGCCGCATCAGTTTAGGGCCGGAGGCAAAACAGTTATCGGCAGTTACCGTGGTCGGCAAAAAACCGCTTATCGAAAAGTTGCCCGACGGAATTGTTTACAATGCACAACAGGATTTGCTTACAGCCGGCGCCACTGCGATCAACGTGCTGAGAAAAACGCCGATGGTTATTGTAGGTCAGGACGGAACTCCCGGTATTCGCGGCAGCACGAATATTCGTGTGTTCATCGACGATAAGCCTTCGGAATTATCCGCCCCCACCGTTGCAGATGCATTGCGGCAGATACCTGCAGAAGAAATCGTGAAGGTAGAAGTAATATTATTTCCTTCTGCAAAATATGATGCCGAAGGTACGGACGGCGTGATCAATATCATTACCAGAAAAGGAAAATTAAATGGCATTACCGGAAATGTAAATTTGAACGCCGGGCCAAGATATCAGAACATCAATTTTTCTGCAGATGCCAGGAAGAACAAGTGGGTGCTAAGCGGCAACACAGGCGGATATTTTTATCAGAATAAAAACGGAACCGCTGTATACAGGGAAGAAATAAATAGTAATACGCTTAAACAGTCCGATCAAATAAAAAATGACGGAAAAACATTTTTAGCAGGCGCAAACATCATTTACCTGCCAGATTCGCTCAATACCATTTATGGCGGATACCGGTTCAGGACTTATAAAAGCAAGTCAGGGCATACTGCCATGAATGAATATTATTCAGACGACACGATTGCTACGGCTTATCAGAGCAATATCGATGTTGCTTTTGGAACCAGGCTGAACAGCATGAATGCCGGATATACCGGAAAATCAAAAAATAAGAACAGAGAACTTAAAATATTGAGTTCATATTTTTCCCTGTCGGAATACGATCGCTATAATCTGGAACAGGTGCACCACGCCTTATCCGATTACAGGGAAAATTATTCCGGCAATACCGGCACAAGCGAATTCACCATTCAGGCAGATTATTCGCAGCAGGTTTCAAACCGGTTCAATATAGAAACCGGATTAAAATCCAATTGGAGAAAATTATCCAGTTCGAATGACTATTGGGTTTATGAACCTTCCACAGAAAAATATGATCGGGATGAGGTGCGGTCTAACCATTTTAATTATGACCGGAGCATTTATGCTGTTTATCTCAATTCCAGTCTTTCAATAAAATCCTGGCAGATCCGCATCGGAGGCCGGTATGAACAAACCCTGCTGCAAACCACTTTCAGGGATACGGTATTGGAGATTCCCGGCTATAAGAATTTCATTCCATTTATTTTGCTCAACAAATCTATTGGAGAAAAACAATCCGTCCGATTTAATTACTCCCTGCAATTGCTACGCCCTTATCTAAGCTATCTGAATCCCACTGTCGATTACAGCGATTCCTTAAATATAAGATTCGGGAATCCCTATCTGGTTCCTGAAATCACTTACCGGTATGAATTAGGATACAGTGGCAACGCCGGGAAATTCAACCTGAACGCTTCTTTTTTCTACAATCATGTCCGCAATGGCATCGAGAATATAAGATACCCGCTGGGAGAAGGGGTTTTTGCCAATACCTATCAAAATATCGCCAAAAGAGATGTGTATGGTCTGGCAGCGAATGTCAACTGGAGAAATGAAAAGATTTCAATCGGATCGAACATTACCGTCCGGTATATAAAACTGCAAAGCGGAGCACTCCAATCGGGCAATCAGGGATTTCAGTTAAACAGCAATATCAATATTTCCTACCAGTTTAAGAACGGATACAGCCTGGATGGCCAGGCAAATATCAATTCAAAAGATATTTTACTCCAGGGAACCAGAGAAGGCTGGAAATACTTTTTTCTTTCGCTGAATAAGAAAATGAAACAAGACAAATTAATGTTTACGATCCGGCTGGAAACATATAACCGGCATATCGTGGAGGAATATTGCACCGATTCCTTTTTTCAGAATACAAAGACGAGGTACCAGAACTTTTTTGTATTTTTTGGAGCCACCTGGAAATTCGGTAAAAAAGAACTAAAGCTGCCTCCGACCCAACAGCCTGCTGCTGATTAAATGCAATTAACACTTTTTTTAATTGAACATCTCATGAAAAAGAAAAGCCCCGTTAAACCCATGCACATGCATATTTCTGATGAAGAGATAGAAGACCTGCGCTACTGAAACCATCGAAGACACACAAGTCCGCTTTATTCTGGAAGAACCTAAATCCCATCCCTATATTTCTTCATCTGAACCGTCAACTCTTTTTTAAGAGAATCCTGTATTGCTTTATATGCCGGATCATTGTACACATTATGCAGTTCGCTGGTATCCTTCTGCAGATCGTACAATTCCCAGTCATTATTTTCATAAAAATAAATCAGCTTATACCGGTCGGAGCCGATGCCGATATGCCTGGCCACATTGTGCTCGCCTCCGGATTCATAATAATGATAGTATACATACCTGCGCCAATCTGCAGGAGTTTTGCCTTGCAGGATGGGCAGCATGCTCCTGCCCTGCATTTCGGCAGGAACGGAAACACCGGCGGCATCGAGCAGCGTTTCGCCAATATCGATATTCATCACCGGATCATTGCTTACACTCCCCGGCCTGACCACAGCAGGCCATCTGATGATCAGCGGCATGCGGAATGACTGTTCATACATGAACCGCTTGTCGAACCAGCCATGCTCGCCCAGGTAAAATCCCTGGTCCGAAGCATAAATGACAATGGTATTTTTTTCCAGCCCATGCTCTCTGAGATATTGCATGATCCTTCCCACGTTATCATCCACCGACTGAATGCAGCGCAGATAATCCTTGATATAACGCTCGTATTTCCAGATAGCCAGTTTCTTTCCCGATAAATTCATTTTTTTGAACGCTGCATTGGAAGGGCCGTACGCATCTTCAAATGCTTTCTGCTCTGCAGGATCCAGTCGCGCGAAAGTTTTGATCCAAAGCGAATCCATTCTTTCGGAAGCTTTGCTGAGATGAAAGTTCTCCTTGAGGTCGGCATTCGGCGTCATCCATTTGGCTATTTCCATTTTCTGTTCATGGGCAGCCCGCGTGCGGGTTTTGTAATCATCGAAGAAAGTGGAAGGGACGGCAATGTCTGTGCTGTCGAATTCATGCAGGTATTTTATTGCGGGCATCCAGTTGCGATGCGGAGCTTTGTTCCATACCAGCATGCAGAATGGGCGCGAAGTATCGCGGCGGTCGAGCCATTGCAAAGCGTAGTCGGTGATCAGGTCGGTTGCATAGCCTGTTGCCCTGGACGTATCGCCGTTATGAATGAAATCAGGATTATAATAATCGCCCTGACCCGGAAGCATATTCCAGTAATCGAACCCGGAAGGATAAGAGATCAGATGCCATTTGCCGATCATTGCAGTTTGGTATCCTGACTGATGCAGCAGTTTCGGAAAACTAACCTGTGAGCTGTCGAAAGCTTCGGTTCCGTTTCCCTTGATGCCATTCAGGTGACTGTATTTTCCCGTAAGGATTGCCGCACGGCTCGGCGCGCAAAGGGAATTGTTGACAAAAGCCCGCCTGAACAATATGCCTTCACTGGCCAGGCTGTCGATATAAGGCGTATGATTTAACGTATATCCATAAGCGCTGATGGCCTGGTAGGCATGATCGTCGCTCATGATGAAAACGATATTGGGGCGATGGTCTGCAGATGATTGCTTTGCGGCTCTTCCGCAACCCAGCACTAAAGCAACGGCGATCAGGCATAATTGACAGTTCTTCATCAATTGATTGTTTCTTAAAAGATTAAATCCCCGGTACCGAATATAGCCAATAAGATGCTAACTTTAAAAGAAAAAGATGGAACCGAGGGGATTGCTTTTCATTCCCGATATCAGCGGCTTTACCCGGTTTGTAAATCAAACGGAGATCGAACACAGCCGGCTCATCATCCAGGAACTGCTGGAGATACTGATCAATGCCAACCAGCTCGGCCTCGAGGTTTCCGAAATTGAAGGCGATGCCATTCTTTTTTATAAATTCGGTCAGTCGCCACCGTTAGAAGATATTTACAGGCAGGTAGAGAAGATGTTCTGCGAATTCCACAAAAGCCTTGTTGCTTATGATCACCGGCGCTTCTGCCAGTGCAGGGCCTGCATTTCGGCGATCGATCTTACGCTCAAGGTCATTACCCATTACGGCGAATTCACCGGATATAATGTAAAAAATTTCAACAAGCTGATCGGTAAAGACATTATTGTGGCGCACCAGCTCCTTAAAAACGATATCGAGCAGCACGAATACTGGCTGGTCACCAAAAATGTATTGCAGGACAGGCAGCCGGCCGGCTTCACCCGCTGGATGGAATGGAACAGCAGCGCCAAGCGAACCGAGAGCGGTGAAATATTTTTTCATTATACCCAGCTCAGTCCATTAAAGAAAGAGATCGGGCCTGATCTGTTCCCGCAACCGGATCTTTCAAAAAAATCAAAGCTGTTCTCCGTTTCGCATGAGTATCATGCCGGCATCATTCCCCTGTTTCATGCCGCAGGCGATTTTAAATACCGCAGCAGTTGGCAGGTTGGCGTGAAAGGGATGGAAGAGATCAATCATTTCCTGCCGCGTGTGGGAAGGCGCTGCCGTTGCGTAATGCAATCGGGCGACGTGTTCATCTGTTCCAGCAGTTGCTCTTTTACCGATGAACGGATCGAGTTCAGTGAAACCAATGAAAAAGATCAGAGCATCACCTATTACACGCTTCAAAAAACCAGCCCCGGGCAAACCATGCTCAGCCTCGATTTTTATATCCCGAAAAATGCGGTTCAGCAATTGCTGTTCAGGCTGAAGAAAAAGAAGATAGAAGCCGGCTTTCAGCAATCCTTATCGAACCTCGAAACAACAGTAAAAGAAATTAAACTGCCCCCGCTTAATGGTTAAATAAAGCGAGGAGCCGCAGGACGCAGGCCCCTCGCTTTATTGTCAAACAACCATTTCATCCGTTTTCTCTTCAACCGTTTTGGATTGTTCAGCGGCTTTCAAAATAAAATCGGCCACTTCTTTATAATGAGAAATAAAGCCCGCATGGCTTGCCGGCAGTGAGAGGATATCTTTTGCCTTTATGCGCTGTGCCATGAAATGCTGGGCAGGAGGCGGTATCATCCTGTCATTTTCAGAAACCTGGTACCATGACGGCAGGTTCTTCCAGCCTGCATCGGTTACTTTGTCTTCAAAAGCTTTTACTGCCAGCGGCTTTTGTGTTATGGACATCACCAATGCCTCTTCAGGATCGAGATCCTGACAAAAACTTTCTGCAAATTTTTCTTTATCCAGCCAGAGCATTCCGTATTTGTCGGGCCTTATGGCTGCAGCGCCCGGAGGAGGATCGCCCATGCCGGACAATATGCTCAGGCTCTCGCCTGCTTCCAGTGCAAAGGCAGAAATATAAACCAAGCCTGCTACATTGGGGCAAAGATGAGCAGCTTCCGTGACCACGGCGCCGCCATAAGAATGACCAACGAGCAGTGTTGGGCCTTCCTGCGCTTCTGCAATGCGCCGTACCGCTTCGGCATCATCGTAAAGAGAAGTTAAAGGATGTTGCGATGCTGCAACAGAATAGCCTGCCCCGATAAGGGCCGGGATTATCCTTCCCCATCCGGAGGCATCGGCCCATGCGCCATGCACGAGCACGATATTAGGTTTGTTGTTTGGCATAAATTGATTTTTATTTTTGAATGGGAGAAAAAGCAGCTATTGATATTCCGGGGGAGCGGACAAAGGATAAAGAGAAGAAATTTTCTGCGACACATAAAGCTATGGATTAATATCCGGAAAAAATGATTTCTGCATAAGTTTTCTATCCCCTACATTGCAAGATTCCATGTTCAGGCTTAAAAACATATCGCTTGTTCAATTCAAGAATTATCGCAACCAGTCATTTGCATTCAATGAGCGGATCGTTGGCATTTATGGCAGCAACGGCATGGGCAAGACCAATCTGCTGGACGCCATTTACTACCTCTGCTTTACCAAAAGCTATTTTTCCAAATCGGATCAGCAGAACGTGCAACACCGGGCCGCTGGCTTCAGGCTGGAAGGGCATTTTGATTTGAACGGGAAAGAGCAGAAAATGGTCTGCATTTTACGGGAAACCGGAAAAAAGGAATGCGCCCTGAACGATGAGGCTTATGAAAAATTTTCGGCGCATATCGGCAAATTTCCCTGCGTCATCATCGCGCCCGACGATGTACAGATCATTACCGGCGGAAGCGAAGAAAGGCGACGCTTCCTGGATGCACTGCTTTGCCAGTTGGACGCGGCTTATCTTCAGTCGCTCATCGAATACAACAGGATCCTGCAGCAGCGCAACAGCCTGCTGAAATCGCTGGCCGAAAACCGGTCGGCCGATAAAAGTCTCCTGGATGTTTATGACGAGCAACTGATCAGGCCGGGCACATTCGTATTTGAGCGGCGTGCTGCCTTTCTTCAGCAACTGCTTCCCCTCGCCGGCACATTATATCATGAAATTGCAGGCGCCCCCGAGGCGCTCACCCTCGGATATGACAGCCATCTGCTGCACCATTCATTCCGGGATCTGCTGCGGCAGTTCAGGGAAAAAGATCTTTTATTGCAACGCAGCAATGCCGGGATCCATAAAGACGATATCGGAATATCGCTCAACGATGAGCCTTTTAAAAACAGCGCTTCACAGGGCCAGCGGAAAAGCCTGCTGTTTGCCCTGAAGCTGGCCGAATATGAAACGCTCAGTGAAGCCAAAGGCTTTGCCCCCCTCCTGCTGCTCGACGATGTATTCGAAAAGCTCGACGCCGGCCGCATGCATAATCTGCTGAACAAGGTCTGTGTGCAGGGGCAGGGACAGGTGTTCATCACCGACACTCATGAAGAAAGGATCAGGCAGCACCTGGAATATCTTTCAGTGAATTATCAGTTAACCGGACTAAAATAAATTTGCGAATGTGCGAATGGCTAATGTGCGAATGAAGAACCAAATTGTTAAACCCAATCCCGACCTGAACATTCGCACATCCGCACATTAGCCATTCGCACATTAATTAAACTTATCTTTGGATTAT
>CAYYZJ010000260.1:0-5652 GCA_964475615.1 uncultured Flavitalea sp.
TGTCAATAAAAAACTCCTCCCCGTTCACCTCTACGCGGTATTGGTTAGCAATAAACGTAAAATCACCACCCATCTCGACCAGGAACCGACGGATATTCTTTACCAATGCCAGCTCCAACTCACGCTCCTTGTAGTCTTCACCTAATTCTAAAAAATCAAACTGGTATTCGTCCTTCACCGACAACAAGGCCCTTTTCTGCTTTTCTTCCGGCAGCAAGGCCTTAAAGTTTGTTTGGTTCATGGCATATTTCTTATGCAGTTCTGTATCGATGTGATGGACTAACAGGTCTCTCGTCCATCCGTAATGCCTGCACATGGCGATATAAAAATGACGTACGATATCCTGTTTTACCTTCTCAAAGATCGCCACATTATGCCCCCATCCTATTTCTCGCACGAGCCGTGCGAGTTTTGTATCCTCCTGGTAAGTAAGATAAAATTTGCGCATCCGCCACAGATTCGCCACCGACCATCCTTGCATACCGGGGAATTCGTGTTGCAAGTCCGTTGCCAACTTTTCGACGATGGACTTTCCCCATTTATGCCGCTGTTGCTTTTCGGCAATGTCCTGGCCGATCTCCCAATACAGGCCGATCAGCGCACTATTGACCTGCCGCATCGCCTGATATTGTGACTGGTGAACCTTTTGTTTTATCCCTGCCAAAAAAGACTGATACGCCTTATTGATTTCCTGCTTTGCCATACGCATAAAATTATTGATTTCATTATTCACAACGGGTGGAACTTTTTTACATCATTTTGCAGCTCATCGAGCACCTGCTGCTTGTAGTCTTCCGTCGAACTGACATAGCGATGTCCGGCCATATACTGCGCCTTGCGTAGGTTGTATATCTTCACCCAATGGGTAATGACCGACGCCCTGATCTGATCGAAGTTCCTGACTGAGGCGTTTATTTTCCGCAGGTGGGCCAGCATCATGCCCGTCACGCTGTAAAAATGCTCGCCCTGCTTCCACTGTAAAAACAACCTGTCCGACGGCCCGGCAGCTTCTATAAACGGCTTCCGAACGGCTCCCAGGTAATCCATCAGCTCGTATACCTGGTAGGATTCCAGTTCCAATACCCGCTCGGCGGTTCTCCGCTGACTGTGTACAGTGATACGTCCCTCCCGTAACTGAAGGTCTTGCACCCGCAGGGCTTTGATCTCCTCTACCCGGAGCCCCTGATTGACCAGTAAACTCATGATGACCTTGTTCCTTTTCCGGGAGAGGATATTGCGTTCCTGCGGCGGTATGTTCTTACCGGGTTCGGCCGCAATATCCACCGGGTACTGCCGGTAAAGCTGCTGCAACTCATCAGGGGACAGGATTGCATAATACACCCGGCGTTTGATGCCGCGCGGCTTGATGAAGGCGGCAGGATTTTCTTTCAACATCCCCTCGCCGATCAGGAAGCCGTAGAACTTTCGCACATCGGAGACATAATGCGCAATGGTCTTCTGGCTGACGCCCCGCGCCTGGCAGGATTGCACATAAGCCATTAAGTCGTTATAGCTGACCAAAGAAGGCTCCGGGATATTTTCGCTTTCTACCCAGGCTAAAAAGGTAACGATCTGCTCTACCACTGTCTTCACCGTAGTGGAACTATACCCCTTGAGGGTGAGCCACTCGCGGAACTTCGGATAATTCAGGGTCATATTTTTTGGATTGAAGGGTTTGTAAATAATGCGTATATATCTGCGTGCTCTCCAGGGACGAGTGCCCCAAAAAAGCTGCGATCCGTTCCAGGGACATGCCGTTGCCTAAAAGATGCGTAGCGATGCTGTGGCGCAGCGTATGCAGGTGTACGTCTTTTTGCATCAGCTCCGCATGGCCTGTCAGTTGTATGAGTTTTTGTAACCGCAGCAGCAGCATCGCGCCACCCAGCCTCCGGCCGGTGTGGGTGATAAAAAAAGCCTCATTTTTTGCTGCCAGGAAGTAAGGCCGTCCGTCATACAGGTACTCCCGCAGGTGGGTCATGGCCCCGTCAGTGAGCGGCACAAAACGCTCTTTGTAATTCTTTCCTTTTCGAACATGAAGCAGGGCCTTATCAAAGTGGATATCCCCAACATCCAGGTGGTGCCCCTCGTTACGGCGCAGCCCGCATCCGTAAAACACGGTGAGCATGGCCCGGTCGCGGAGCTGCATTGCTTCATAGTAAGGCAGGCCCCGATCATTTTTTACCGGCTCATACGGCGTCCGGGTAACCTCGTATAACTGCTCGATCTCGCCGGGGGTGATAATAGCGGTTATCCTGTCTTCTTCGTCTTCCGTGGACAGATCAGCAGGCGGCAAGGTCATTTTTCCGCTGTGCCGCAGATACTCCGTGAACTTTTTATAGGCGTCCTGGTGCTTATTCAGATAGCTATTGCTCAGGCCACCTCCCCGGCGCTGATTGGAGCGTGTTTTCAGCCGTTTATAATGTTCCAGGAGCAGCGTATTATCCAACTGCCAAAGCTCGGTATATCCCTTGCTTTCGGCGTAATAGAGTAGTTCCTGGATATAGATGGGTAGCTGGTAAACGGTCTGCGAACTGTAACCGACGGTCGCCAGCCACTGCCCGAAGCTCCGGACAATATACCGGTAGGCTTCGCTTTGCAAAGCAAGTTGTTTCATGATGTCATGATGACTTTTCAATGGTATCATGGGATGCTGCGCATCTCATGACACCGCTGTATTTAAATGGGATATCTGTTTCTAAAAAATCGTGAGCCGTTAGACTAATGAGCTGGCTTTCACCTTCTTTTTCGGCTCACTGGACTTGTGGGCCGGTGTTGAGCCAGTGAGCCGGTGGGTGATCTCGTCCAGCACGCTATAGATGCTTTGCTGCAACTGCCGGTATTCTTCATAGGATACGATCTCATAGTGATACGCCTTCGTTTTCTTGTCCGTGATCCGCTTGATATAGCCGGCCTGTAATAGCGCGCCGTGGTAGCGCTTGACGGTTGAGATCGGGATACGGAACTGCGTGCGGATGGAGGTATTGGTAAAGCTGGATTGTTTGCTCTGCTGTAGCCAAGCCTTCAGGTCTTCCAGGTAATTGCGGGTGGCTCCGTTCAGCTCGTCGCTCTTGCGCAGCAGGATTTCCTTCATCAGCTCACCTGCCTCCCGGATATCTTCTAGCGTAGTCTCGATATAGATTTCACCGGTGGATTCATCCACCTTTTGTTCCCGTCCGTATTGCTTGTAAAACGTGATGACCTCGATAAAAGCCAGGTAGTGCGCATTGCTCCGCCGCTGTTTGAACACTTCCCTGGGTATTTGAAGCTGCTCGGCATAGGGGTTGCGAACGGCAACCGGACGCAATACCCGCTGCACGTCCTGCAAAAGTTTCCGGGCAGCACCCTCGGCCCCCGTATCGATCTTTCCCGCACTGAGCTTGCGCTGGTAGTCCATGATCCGTTCGTCCTGCTCGGGCGTTTCATCCAGGTAGATTAAAAAGCTCCGGTTGGCATTGTCCTCGTAGAGGCTTTCCTGCGTGGTACATCCGGCGATACTCACCGGGCCGTACACTTTCAGGTGGATCGTCCGGGTGCTGCCATTCCTGTCCTTGATGGTAACGGTCTTACTAATGCGCTGCTTGCTCTGTAATTCCCGCAAGGGGTACAGGGCAGACCAGATACCGTCCAGGTCTTCGATCAGGATCAGTTTATGCCCCAGCTCGGCTTTATCGAAGTAATAAAAAGCATTCTCTGTCAGCGCTGTGATCTCGATCCTGTCCTCGACCGGCATCAGTTCGCCTACCTTCTCCTGCAAGTGGCTCTTGCCCGTGCCGCTGCTGCCGAAGCTGACGATGTGCAGGGGCCGGTTCGTTAGCCGGGAGGTAAAGACGAGCCACATGATCAGCCGGTTGGTCCTCTCGCCCACAATGCCGCTCTGTCCGATCAGTTCATTCGTTCGCGCCAGTAAACCGGGCTGCTGTAAAAATTCAAGCGCTGCTTTTCTTTCAGCCTCGCTCAATATCTTCCTGGTGTCCGTGCGGACACGGCTGGCCTCGATCAGCCCCAGCCGGTATTTTTCCAACTGCTGGGTAATCCCCGCCAGCGCCTGGGCGATCGGGGTGATACCCACTTCCAGCCGCTCGGCGATCTTGCGCGTCAGCTTCTCCACCTGGTTGTCGTTGTACAAGTCCAGGCTTTGGTGCATCGGCAGCGCTGCCATGTCCGGGTTATTCAGGTAGTGGGGGAACTTCCGATGGGTCACCTCCGTCCGCAGCGTCACCCGCAGTCTGTCCAGCCCTTCCAGCCGGATACCGCCCAGGATCGTAAACACCAGCTCGTCGGTGTGGTACGTGATGGTGTCTGGGTTGGTAACGTCTATCTTGGGTTCCATGTGGATAAAATTTTTACGTGAGTATCTGCACAAAAATAGCTTATTCTATCAAATTAAATACTACTATACTCGTACATTCTCCACAATACGCACGTATTTTATCCACTTTCTGTGCTTATCGGCTAATTTTGCGCTATGGCAGTGAGTAAAACGCACAAGACCGAACAAAGTAAAATCCTCTTCGGCAAGCGGCTAAAGGCCGCACGGGAGGCGAAGGGCTATACTAAAGACAAACTCGGGAAGCTGGTGGGGATTCATCACTCACAGATCGGCAGGTATGAAAAAGGCGATGCAAGCCCTTCGGCGGAGGTCTTAAAAAAATTGGCCAATGCCCTGGACGCCAGCACTGATTATTTAATGAACGGCACCACGTCGGATTTAGCTGCGCAGAACATACAGGACAAAACCCTGATCAATCAGTTTAACAGAGTAGCCGAACTTTCGGAGGAAAATAAAAAAATCGTTTCCGCCCTGATTGATGCGTTTCTATTTCAGCAGGAGATGAGGCAAAAACTCGCTCAATAACCCCTAACTGAGGATAATTCTGTTATTTCGGAAAAGGCAAATTCAAGGTCACCCTGCTGTAGCTGAAGCATGATCCCATCCGCCTGGCTGTAAGAAATTAAAAGGCCGCGACGCCGCTCCCTAAAGATGGCATCTTTTCCGCCAGTACCGAGCTATTCTGTTGATCTCCTCCTGAGAAATACTATTTTCCTGCAGGCTATCTCTGGCCCATTTCAGGCCGTTGTAGGAAAAAACAACACTTTTAATGGTAGAGTCCTTCCCATAATTATAAGATTCTCCAAACTGTCTTTTGGTAGGATCGAGCAACTGTGAAAGAATTATATGAATAGCTACTGTCTTTTGACTGATCACTATACTATCCAACAGCTTTTTAATCTTCGCTTTACCTTTAATCGCAATTAATCTTTTAGCGTCTTCTTTTAAGACCAACTGCGGTATATAGGTTGTAGCTACTGAAAAAGACTCCCAGCCCAGCCTGCTAATATAGATATTAACGGAATCAGCACTTCGCATTGATTGAGATTTGGCCAGAAAGAAGGACAACAGAAACATTGTCACAAATATACATTTCATATTACCTGGTGTTATTTTGAACGCTTGAGACATTCCCGTTGGCAAATTGAATGGTCACATTTTTTGTAACTCCCCCAACCGTTACAGCAATGGTGAGCGTATTACCACTAAAACTTGCACCGCCACTGGTACTTCCATTAATCCGATTTTCAGCAGGAATGGCGAAGTTACAATGAGCGCCCGATGAAATGGCGTTTATGGTAGGAGCCGCTGCCGCTGCCGCC
>CAYYZJ010000261.1:0-7915 GCA_964475615.1 uncultured Flavitalea sp.
GGTGTTATCCATATATTCGCCGAAGCGTTGCCAGCCATAGCGCCAGTCTTCCAGAAAATACATTTCCTGCCTGGCGCCGATGGGTTGCATAGTTTTGCGGTCGAGCTCAACGCCATAGAGCGGAAAGCGGTTGCTGCTGCCATTGTACATATACAATCTGCCGTCGTCATCGGTGAAAAAAGCAGGATCCCATCCGCCGATGGCAAAGGAATCCACCAGCGGTTTCCATTCATTGGCTTTGGGATTGGTGCTCATCCATATCGTAAATGTTCTGGTATAGGTTGATCCGAACACGATCATGGTATCGCCGATGATGCCTACTGCGGGCGCGCAAAGCTCATCATATCCTGCATTCCAGGGGCGAAGGAATTTCCGGGAGATGAATGTCCAGTTCAGCATATCGCTGCTCCACCAATAGCCCCATTGATTGGTCGAGAACAAATAATAATCGCCTTTGTACAGCACGATCACCGGGTCTGCGGTGGCCCGGTGCCGGCCTGCTTCCGCAAAATTCGGGATCGGCGTATAGCCATAATCGATATTGATGGGATTGCAATAGGTTTTCTGCTGGGCCTCACTGCCGGGTATAGCCGTAAAAAAGCAGATCAGCCATGCCATAAAAGCCAATCCTGATTTTACTGTTCCGTGATGCATGTATTTTTTTTGTTTTATACCATTGGCCATTTAAAAGTGGATTGCAAGGGAATCTTCTGGCCGCTTTGACCCGATGCTCTTGCCGCTTCTATGATCTCTAATACATGCAGCGCATGCTCTGCCTTGATCCTCGGCTCTTCGGCGGTGGCCAGCGCTTTGGAAATTACCGTTGCGCCCTGCTGCCATACATAATCGCCCGGGTCTTCAACATAACGGACAGGAGGATCGGTGAAAGAAGTGGCGAGGTCAACGCCGAAAGGAGCCCAATCGTATCCCACCAGTCCCATATTGCCTTTGGTTCCCCAGATGGAGACGGTATGGCTGTTCTGCCCCTTGCCGTCATGGCCATAAGGATCGAAATAATTGAAACCGCATTGCACGTGCGAGAGCACGCCATCTCCGTGATCCATCAGCACCATGGCATTGTCTTCGGCTTCCACTTTTATTCTCCCTTTATTGTCGACCGTTCGTTCAGGAGTAACGATGCTGGTCATGGCCATTACGGATTTGGCAGGCCCAAGCAGGCCGGTGAGCGTGGCGAGATTGTAAACGCCGAGATCAGGCAGGCTGCCTCCTCCTTTTTCATAAAAGAAAGCAGACCAGGTAGGCCCGAGATGGCCGTACTGTGCATGCGCGCAGGAAACTTTTCCCAGCTTGCCTTCCTGTATTGTTTTGCTCATGAATGCAAACTGCGGACTGTTCACCACTGCAGGAGCTCCCCAGATGCGGAGGCCTTTGCTTTTGGCATAATCGAAAAGCGCTTTTCCTTCCTTGTATGTGTTGGCCAGGGGCTTTTCGCTCCATACATGCTTTCCGGATTCAAGGGCCTGTTTGTTGAGCCGGCCATGCTCCTGCATATCGGTCAGCGTGATCATAAGATCGAAAGGAGCGCCGGCAAGCAGCTTGTCGATATGCGGATAGTGATTGGGCACATTGTATTCTTTGGCCTGCTTCTGCGCCCGCTCGTAGATGATATCGCAGGTGCTTACCAGCTCCACGAACGGCGATTGGGCGAGATGCGGCAAATAGCGGTTGCTCACGCTTCCGCATCCGATAACGGCGACTTTTATTTTTTTATCGGCAGTGCCGAGGGCAAAGCTTTCCAGTGAAGAAAGCAGCAATCCTACGCCGGCCAGCGCAGTGCGCTGCAGGAATCCCTGGCGGGAGATATTTTTCATAATGGCAAATTTTTATGTTAGTGAATATTATTTTTTCAGCCATGGACTTTCAAATCCGAGCTTCTTCAATCCGTTCTGTATTTCGGGGATCTGCATGAACAGTTTCCATATCAGGCCGCTCCGGTAATTTTCGATCATCACCACAATCGGGCCCTGGTCTATGGCCAGGTGCGATTTGGCATACCAGTTCTGCGTTTCGCTGAAGCCATCTACAAATCCGTATTCGCTCCATATTTTGTCGCCGAGATCATAGTAGAAATGTTTCAATGCCTGCATGCTGTATTCCGGCGTGTAGGGAAATGAGGATAGCGCGGCAGTGGGTTGGATCACGCCGAAATCTTCCTGGGGACAATGAGCAACATAACCCCTATAGCTGTCGCCTGCGGTAAGTCCCCAGCAGTTCTCGCCATAGCCTTTATATTTTTTCGGATTGTCGATGCACCAGGCCCTGTTGATGAGTGTATGATTTTTATTTTGCTCCCAGTAATCGGCAGCCCAGTCTTTCAATCCATGCGGATCGATGCCCTGGAAAGTATAGTGCGCAAAAAACAGAGGCCCGCCGTATTCAAAACCCAATGGCAGTTTAATGCCATAGTAGGTTTTGCCGTTGAAATAGGAAGCGCTGTTCACCCAACTGTTGGCATATACTTCGGAAGAAATGGGATGGTGCGGCGAGGAGGCAGCAATGATAAACGTGATCAGGCATTCATTCCATCCGCGGATCGGGAAATTCATATCGAAACCGTTGTAAGGGCTCCAATGCCAGTAGTAGAGCGTATTTCCGCCGGCGGCATGCCAGTTGAAATTGGCGGTTTCCCAGATCTGTGTTACGCGGTTGCGGAAATATTTTTCGATCTCGGTATCGCGATTGAAATAAGTGCGGGCCGTGAGCAATCCCATCATCAGGTAAGAAGTTTCCACTACATCGGCGCCATCATCCAACCTGCCGAAAGGAATGGTTTTGCCGGTGCTGCCGTTCATGAAATGAGGGAAGATGCCATGATAGCAATCTGCATGCAATAAAAAATCAACCATTTTCTTTAACCTTCGTATCGCTGTGTCCCTTCCTATCCATCCTCTTTCAACGGCCACTATCGTTGCCAGTACGCCGAACCCGGTGCCGCCGATGGCGCAGGTTTCAGGGCCATAGATATTGGTGCTGAGGTTGGGTTCGTTGTAGGCTTCATTGGCATAGTCCCAGAAATATTCTCCGCGAATGGAATTGCTTCTTTCCCTGGCCAGTCCGCTCACCGGATGAGCAAAATGCCAGAAATAGCGGAAGGTTTGTCTTTGTACAACATCCAGCAAAGCAGAATCGGATAAATTTTTGATAATGCCGACAGGAGGAATGGAATCGGGATAAGTGGTGCGACTATTTTTTTTCTGCGCAAAC
Organism: uncultured Flavitalea sp.; assembly: GCA_964475615.1. Taxonomy (GTDB): domain Bacteria; phylum Bacteroidota; class Bacteroidia; order Chitinophagales; family Chitinophagaceae; genus Puia. Next base: position 3,226 of record CAYYZJ010000261.1, read on the forward strand.
AACGGATTACAGCAGGCAGCGGCCAGCAAAGCGAACAAACATTTTTTCAGCAGATACGCGTTCATTGATTATCGTTTTTAAAATACGGACTTTGGAATCCCAGTTTTTTTAAACCGTTCTGTATTTCGGGGCAGCTCATGAACAGTTTCCATAAAAGGCCTGATCTGTAATTTTCAATCATCACCACAATGGGGCCTTCATCTATGGCCAGGTATGATTTGGAATCCCAGTCTTTTTGCTCGCTGAATGCATCCACAAATCCGTATTCGCCCCAGATCTTGTTGCCGAGGTCTTTATAAAAATGCCTAAGCGCCTGCATCGAATATTGCGGAGTATAAGCGAAGGCCGACAGTGCAGCGGTTGGTGAGATGACGCCAAGATCATTACCGGGCGAATGGGCATTATAGCCTTCGTAGTTATCGCTGGCGGTCAGTCCCCAGCAATCGGGGCCATAGCCTTTGAAATGATTGGGATTGGCAACGCAATGTTTATAATTGATCATCGTATGATTGTAATTCTGCTCCCAGTAATCGGCATAGTTGTCTTTCAGCCCGTGCGGGTCGAGACCGAGGAAGGAATAATGGGTGAAGAATAACGGCCCTCCATAATCGAAGCCCAGCGGAAGTTTGACGCCATAATATTCGCGACCGTTGATGAAATGATTGCTTTGGGCCCAGCAGTTATGATATACTCTTGCGCTGATGGGATAGGTAGGTGAAGATGCGGCCAGCACATAGGTAATCAGGCATTCGTTCCATCCGCGGATCTCGAAGTTCATGCTCCATCCGTTGTTGGGGCTCCAGTGCCAGTAGAGCAGATCCATATTGTCGCGGGTATGCCAGTTCCATTCAGCATCTCTCCATAACCAGTTGATGCGATTGCGCAATTCATTTTCATCGGGGTTATTCTGATTGTAGTATTGGCGGGCGCAAAGCAATCCCTGGAATAAATAAGAAGTTTCTACCAGGTCGGCCCCGTCGTCCTTGCGGCTGAACGGAATGGTTACTCCTGTTGTTCCATTCATCCAGTGAGGAAAAATGCCGTGATAGCTGTTTGCCTTGAGCAGGAAATTTACGGTCTTCAATAAGCGGCTCACGGCACTGTCGCGGCTGATCCATTTTCTTTCCGTAGCCACAATGATAGCCATGATGCCGAATCCGCTTCCGCCGGTGGTGACCACTTCATTGCCGTAGCCGAAGGTTTCATTGCTTCGTTCACGCGCCAGCCCGCTCACCGGATGGGCAAAATCCCAGAAATATCTGAAAGTTTGTTTCTGCACCAGCTCCACCAGCTCGCTGTCGCTGGGATTTGCCGGACGCGGAACCGAAACGGCAGCAACGGGTTTGTTTTTTGTTTTTACCTGGGCAGATAACGCAACAGGCCCGGCGATCAGCAATAGCCATAATAATTTTTTCATCGGCATATATTTTACTTAAAGACCGGGACCTTGAAATCCCAGGTTCTTCATTCCCCTTTTTATTTCCGGACAGCTCATGAATAAATTCCAGAGCAGTCCGCTCCTGTAATTTTCGATCATCACGATTTCAGGGCCCTGGTCGATGGCAAGGAAATCGGCATCGAACCAAATGTTGTTTAAATTAAAAGCATCTACAAAACCATAATCTTTCCATATTTTATTCCCGAGCTTGTAATAAAAAAATCTCAGCGCATTCATCGATTCCATTGGCGTATAGGGCAATGAGGAAATGGCTGCGGTTGGCGTTATCACGCCGTCATCGTTGGTTGGCGAATGGGCCGAATAACCGTTTTGTTCATCGCTTGCCGTCAGTCCCCAGCAAAGATCGCTGTAACCATAATATTTTTGAGGATTGTTCAGGCAATACTGGTAATTGATCTGTGCATGCGCAAGGTTTTGCGTCCAGTAATTGGCATAGGCATCGCTCAAATTGGTTGGATTGATGCCGAGAAAAGAATAATGGGCAAAAAATAAGGGGCCTCCGTAATCCGGGCCGAGCGGCAATGGAATGCCGTAGAAAGTCTTTCCATTTTTCATTCCGCCGTTCCCTGCCCAGCCGTTGTCATAAACTATTTTGGGAATAGTATTGGAATCGACATTCGAGGAAGCGGCCAGTACATAAGTGATCAGGGCTTCATTCCAGCCGCTTATTTTTACATTGATTGCCCAGTTATAGTCGGGGCTCCAGTTCCAGTACAATACATTCTGTCCGTCTTGCCTGTACCAGTTCCATTCAACAGCGTCGTATAGTTTATTAATGCTGTTGCGAAGGCTGATCTCACTGGCATCGGTTGCGCTGTTGAAGAATTGCCGTGCGCAAAGCAGGCCCTGCATCAGGTAAGCGGTTTCCACGATATCGCCGCCATCATCCTGCTGGCTGAACGGAATGGTGGCTCCCGTGCTTCCGTCGATCCAATGCGGGAATGCTCCATGATAGCGGGTTACTTTGTTGGTAAGAAAATCAACGATGGTGCTGATGCGTGTCAATGCATCGGCCTTTGAAATAAAATTCCGTTGAACGCCAACCAGTATAGCCATAATGCCAAAGCCGCTGCCGCCGGTGGTTACTGTGTTGGGAGAAGAATAGCGTTCCCTTGCAAGGCCGGATACCGGATGGCCATAATCCCAGAAATATTTAAAGGTTTGTTGTTGCACCAGGGTCAGCAGGGCGCTGTCTGAAATTTGCGGGAATTTATCGGATGAATCGATTCCTGTGGTAAGGTTGATGGTAGCGGGATTGGCAAGGGTTCCGTTTGTTGCCGATAATAATCCGGGTGAAACGGATAAGCTGTATTTTGAAAAACCGCTCAGCAGGTTTGATGGTTTTACGATCACGACACTATCGTTATTCTGTAATGTTACCGAACAGGCAACAGCGGCATTATTGTTATCGACCATAGAAAAATTGCTGTTGATGCCAGATGCCTGAACCTTTGCAGTGAAGGAAAACCTTATAACCGGATTCAGGCTGACGCCTTTATAATTAAAGGCGCCGTTATTATTCCCATCCACGGTAAAGTTCAGGTAAAACGATTCGGGTGCAGCCGGCTTATTGTCGCTTTTTTTGCAAGCCGGCAGACAAACGATCACAGCACACAGCATCCATCTATTCATCAGGAATCATTTTACAGGTTTATAGAAAATAAGGCTGTCATTGTTTCTTGCCACCACCAGGATTTTACCTTTCGTTGAGCTGTTCAGCCATTTGGCATCCCGCATTTCGCCTTTTGCCTCCGGCAACACGGCATTTATGTTAAACCTGTTGCTGTTCCTGTTGAACGAAAACAGGGTTGGGAACAATGCGTCATATCTGCCCTCATACGGAGCAACGCCATAAAAATTGCCGACGGCCAGGTATTGCGCCGGGTTGCTGTCCGGAACAGGGGCAAACGAGAGGATGGGGGCAAGCTGCAATTCATCCGGCAAATCTATCTTATTAAAATTTCCCTTGCCATCATTAATAAAACAAGCGGAGCCGAGCGTTTCGGCTTTCAGTTCCGTATAATTTTTAAACAGATCATAGAACATATATTGCACTGTTTTGCCGGCTACCTCGCCATAAGTGAGATAAGCTTTTTTCAAAACAGGCAACTGCCTCTCCAGTTCATCTTTTGGTAAAAACGGATATTCTTCACCGTTAATGGTGTAGCATAATACCTGTTCAAATGTTCCGTTATCATCAAAATCTTTCACGTATAATTTCAACGGGCCGTTCTTTCCGGCCCACAACTTGGAGTTATGACCCCAGTTGCCTGCAAGCAGGTCGGGGTAGCCATCTCCATTAATATCAGTGGCATAAATGGTTTGCCAGAGGCCCGAGGATGCAGGGATATCCGATTCAGTGAATTTTCCGCGATTGTTGATAAAGATCTTTATGGGCATGAACTCGCCGGCAACAACCAGGTCGGGCCAGCCGTCCTTGTTGATATCTGTGAATGTTGCAGATGTGATCATTCCGATATTGAGCAGGCTGATGGTATCTTTCGGAGCGATGCTGAATTTGCCTTGTCCGTTGTTCAGGTACAGATGCGAGGTTTGGGGAATACCGTATTTCTGCTGGTCGCAAAGGTCGGCTACAAACAGATCCATATCGCCATCATGGTCTATATCGGCGACTGCAACGCAGGATTTATTTTCAAAAATATGGGGAACATGATTAAGCTGCGGCTGGAAATGCCCTTTGCCATCATTGAGATATAATTTATCCGATAAGGCATATTCGTTTACCGGAATTTCATTGCCGCCTTCCACTACGTAGAGATCAGGCCAGCCATCGCCATTGGCATCGAAAAAAACGGCGTCTACATCTTCGGCTATGGCATAGTGGTTGAACAAGGCAGTGTCTACAGGCTCAAACCTGCCGTCGGGCAATTGTTGCATAAGGCTGCCGGGCTGGCCTTTGGCTCCACAGAGGTACATATCCTGCAGGCCGTCTTTGTTGAAATCTCCAACGGCTATCTTGGGCCCGCGCGTCGATTCGAAATGAGGGATAAGATACTGGATATTGTAATCGATAAAATTGTTTTCATGATGGCGCCAGCCGATCTTTATATCGGTGGAAACATCTTCCAGCAATTGTTTTTTGACCGGGAAAAATGCAGCGTAATCAAATTTTCCGGATGCATTTTTTTCGTCTATTGTCAGGAACTGGTTGGCCTTTATGTTTTTCAATAATTGAAATTGCTGATCAGGCCATACAATCAACAGGCTATC
>CAYYZJ010000262.1:0-2170 GCA_964475615.1 uncultured Flavitalea sp.
TAGAGTTCTTGATGATTCCGGAAATACTTGATGTGGTTACCTGGGCATTGACAAAAGATAGGGATAGGGCACAGAGTGCCAAGAACACAAGTTTTCTTATCATAAACATTAGTTTTTCGAATTTTTTTTCGACCGGCAAAGAAACGACTTTACTGTGTTACTTACAGTAAGGCCATTATTAAAAAATTATTAACACATGGCAGAAATCGGCGGGATATGCAGAATATTTACTAAAGAAAAGAAAAAAAATAATTCTAAATTCTATTTTAAGCCTTTTTATTTCGACAAAATATAAACAGGAGCCAAAAATGCAGTGATCATAAAAAATGGGCAACATATTGACCACCGGTTTGAATGGAGGTTCAGCGGGTCAGTTGAAAAAAGCAGTAAAACCGGCATTGGCCCGGCAACCCCGGCAGCCATTCGGCCGTCATTGGTAAAGAACCGGTTAAATGATTAACTTTGCCAATTAATTTGCTGCTATGTTTGATAGTATTGAAAGCGCGATAGAAGACATTAAACAGGGAAAACTGGTTATTGTGGTGGATGACGAAGACCGTGAAAATGAGGGCGATTTCGTCACTGCCGCAAGAAATGTAACCCCTGAGGTCATCAATTTCATGAGCAAGCATGGGAGGGGACTGATCTGCGCCCCCCTGATCGAAGAACGTTGCGACGAACTGGGGCTCGAACTGATGGTCAATAATAATACCGCCCTCCACGAAACCGCATTCACCGTTTCGGTAGACCTGCTCGGCCATGGATGCACCACCGGCATTTCTGCGCACGACAGGGCCCTGACCATTAAAGCCCTTATCGATCCTGCCACCAAGCCTGCCGACCTGGGCAGGCCCGGGCATATATTCCCGCTCCGCGCCAAAAAAGGCGGCGTGCTGCGGAGGTCAGGACATACGGAAGCTACTATCGACCTGGCCCGGCTGGCCGGTCTTGAACCCGCCGGCGTGCTGGTAGAGATCATGAATGAAGACGGAACCATGGCCCGCCTGCCCCAGTTGAAAGAGATCGCCCGCAAGTTCGATTTCAAGCTCATCTCCATCAAAGACCTGATCGAATACCGCCTGAAAACGGATTCGCTGATCGAAGAGATCGTAAGAGTGGATATGCCTACCCGTTATGGCCATTTCAAGCTGGTAGCCTTCAGCGAAAAGAATACCAGCAACGAACACCTGGCCCTGATCAAAGGTGAATGGGAAAAAGATGAATCCGTGCTGGTTCGCGTGCATTCATCCTGCTTTACCGGCGATATCCTCGGCTCTTTCCGCTGCGATTGCGGCGAGCAGTTGCACAAGGCCATGCAGATGGTGGAAGCCAATGGGAAAGGGATCATCCTGTATATGAACCAGGAAGGCCGCGGCATCGGACTGGTCAATAAATTAAAAGCCTATAAGCTCCAGGAGAACGGCATGGATACGGTGGAAGCCAACCTGCACCTGGGCTTCCCGATGGACAAGCGCGATTACGGAGTAGGAGCGCAGATCCTGCGCTATCTCGGCGTTACCAAGATCTGCCTCATCAGCAATAATCCCCAAAAAAGAGCCGGCCTTGCAGGCTATGGACTGGAAATAACCAAGACCATCCCCATCGAAATAGACCCCAATCCCCATAACGAAAAATACCTCCTGACCAAAAGAGATAAGCTGGGGCATGAGATTTTGAGGTGATGCGGGATGCGAGATGCGGGGTTCGAGATACGGGATGCGAGCAATTGTTATATCTCACACATATCTCACATCCATATCCCGCATCTCTAACCCTGTCTCTCGCATCTCGTATCCCATACCGCATCTCGAACCCCGCATCTCGTATCTCGAACCCCGCATCTCGCATCCCTAAGGCTTCGCCTGCGAAACCTCCGCCTCGCCCGTGTCTTTCTTCTTCACTACTTTCGGCTTTTCTTTTTTCTTTCCCCTGAATAGTTCGTCGATGCGGTCGAAATCGCGGCGGTAGGAGATGCTGGTGCCGGAGCTGTTCTGCGTATGGCTGCCTACGGAAAGATAATTGTATGAATCGCGGTAGAAGAAAGTGAGCACCACGCGGCCATTGGGCGTTATCTTCCATTCGGCATTGATATTGGGCAGGAACTGTACCGAAGCCGCCTGGGCCTGCTGTGCGGAAATGCCGAAATCCAGGGCGCTTCCAACGGTGAAGG
>CAYYZJ010000263.1:0-13157 GCA_964475615.1 uncultured Flavitalea sp.
CGACTTTTCCCAGGATAAGGATTACGAACAGTTAAAAGTAATAAGAAATCAAGGTCTTAACAATCGTAAAACTACCCGGGAATATAGTAGCAGACCCATCCTGGATTTTAGTAAAACATCATGTGCCTTTTGTAACCTGATGGGGAAAAATATTTTTTTAAAGATCGATGAGAATAAAAAATCCGCCTGAGGCGGACTGATTAAAAAAATAAATTAACTGTAACACGAACAATTAAACGGCAAAGCTTTCGCCGCAGCCGCAGGTGCGGGTAGCATTGGGATTATTGAAATAAAATCCTTTGCCGTTGAGGCCGTCGGAAAAATCGAGTGTGGTATTGACGAGATATAAAAAGCTTTTGAGATCGGTTACCACTTTCACGCCATTGTCTTCAAAAACCTGATCCATGGGTTTTTGTTCGTTGTCGAAATCGAGCTTATAGCTTAGTCCCGAGCATCCACCGCCCACCACAGACACGCGCAGGAAATAATCTTTCCTGTCTGCAATATCAGCGTCCTGCATCAGGCGTTTTACTTTTTCTTTTGCTTTATCGCTTACGTAGATCATAAGAATTTAATATGTAAGATGTAATATTGTTTGAGTGTTTTGAAACCAAATACAAATTTAGCAAATAAAAATTATTAGGCATACTTTTTCACGTGCTTCGGATTGAATTATATTTCATCTCTCATAATTTACCTCATCTCCCAAAGCGGGCTTAGCTCGCGCTGCTGGTTCACTGTTCCGGTAATCCGATCAATGGCATAATCTATTTCCTGGTCGGTGGTATAGCGGCCAAGTGCAAAACGCAATGAGCTGTGCGCCAGGTCATCGCTCAGTCCCAGGGCTTTCAGAACATAGCTGGGCTCGATGGAAGCGGAAGTGCAGGCAGATCCCGATGAAACAGCAAGGTCTTTATTGAAGCCCGTCATCAGATTATTGCTGTCGACATATTGAAATGAAATATTGCTTACATGGGGAAGGCGATGCTCGCAGCTTCCATTCACATAAGTGGCTTCGAGCTGAAGCAAGGCCTGTTCGAGCTTATCGCGCAATATGCTGGTATGCTTTGCATCTTGCTCCATTTCTTCCATACACAATGAGCAGGCTTTACCAAAGCCTACGATGCCGGGCACATTCAGGGTGCCGCTGCGCATGCCCCGCTCATGGCCGCCGCCATCCATCTGCTGCGTTAATCTTACCCTTGGATTCTTACGGCGAACATACAGCGCGCCCACTCCTTTGGGGCCATAGAGCTTATGCGCGGAAATGGCCATCAGGTCTATTCCGTCCTTGTTTACATCAACAGGTATTTTGCCGGCGGCCTGGGCAGCATCGCAGAAAAAAATGATGCCGTGCTTTTTTGCCAGCGCACCGATCTGCGGTATTGGTTGAATGACACCGATCTCATTATTGGCATACATTACTGCAATCAGGATGGTAGCAGGCTTGATGGCTGCTTCGAGGGCATCGAGATTGATCAGCCCATCGGCATTGACCGGAAGACAGGTCACTTCTCCTCCCATCTTTTCAATATGCCTGCAGGTGTCCAGCACTGCCTTGTGCTCCGTTGCAACAGTAATGATGTGATTGCCTTTGCCGGAATACATATCGAAAACGCCTTTGATGGCGAGGTTATCGCTTTCTGTTGCTCCTGATGTAAAAACGATTTCTTTGGGATCGGCGCCGATGAGGCGGGCCACCTGTTCGCGGGCAAGGTCTACCGCTTCTTCGGCCTGCCATCCGAAAGCATGAGTGCGGCTGGCTGCATTGCCGAACCGCTCCGTGAAATAGGGCAGCATGGCTTCCAACACCCGCGGATCGCAGGGAGTGGTGGCATTATGATCCAGGTAAACCGGCAGTTTCATCCGAACTGATTTAATCCCTATAACACAAATTTAGCTCAAATGGTTGAGGTAAGCCGTCCTTGATGTATATTCAACATGAATTTGATCTCTCAGTAAAATTACCCTGGTGAACCGGATCCGGTTTCTTGTTTGTTCTCTTTTGCTCTGTTCGGCAATGCATGCGCAGGAAAACCGTTCATCTCCTGTAACGATAGTCGGTTTTCAACATGAGCTTTCCGTAAACGGCAGTGCGTTGGGTTTCATCGATAGCAGCAGGCAAATGGACATTGAACAAATAGCGAAAATTCCTTTTTCCGTTCCTTTCGATTCGCTCGTTAAACAAATCAACCAGGCTCCCGCTCCTTTTGCTTTCTGGTCGAAATACCGTTTAACGAACAATTCGGATTCGGCATTGCAGTTATACCTGTATTGCGGCGAACTGAACTATATCGATTGTTATTTTCTGTCGCCGGAACATCCGCTGCAACATCTTTCAGGAGGCAATCTGCGAAGCAGCGGGCAGGCCGGTTTTCTGGAAAGCAATTCTATCCTGCCGCTGCTCCTGCAACCACATCAATCGGGAGAACTGTTGCTGAAGATCGTTCAGCGCACAGAGGAATTTCAGTTCGACGGCATCTATATTTACAATAAAGAGCAGCTCTATGAAACCATCGGTGCGGATTATGCGGCCGGCACGCATTTCGTGCATTTCCAGGTGCTGTTCCAGGGCATACTGATCTGCCAGTTGCTGTATGTGCTGTTCCAATGGCTGATCATCAGGCGAAGGGAATATTTTTATTATTTTTTCTACCTGCTGCTCATCGCCCTGTATTTTCTCAGTAAATATGAATCCATCCTTTCTGTCAATATATTGTTCAACCCTTATCCTATCCTGAGGGTTTACTTGAACAAAACGCTGATCATCCTGTCCTATCTTTTCTATTTCAAATTCATCCGCAGCTTTCTGGAAATGCCGGAGCGTTATCCGCGCATGAACCGATGGATCATCCGCATTGAATGGTTCCTGCTGGCTTATATGATTGCCGACCTCGCTTTCATTATGCTCACGTTCAACGTTCGGGTGCAAAGGCAATTGTATACTTACATCCTGTCTGCGGTATTCATCATTGCAGCTTCATTCATCATTTATCTGTTCCGGAAAAGACAGACCCTGATCTATTATATTTTATCGGGCAGTTTTTTCGTGGGACTGGGAAATGTGACCGGACTTATCCTTACTTATCTCGACAACAATGAGCACATCGATTTCGGTTTTCATAACAAGCTGGTATTTTCGCAGGTGGGCATCATCATCGAGATCATCTGTTTTACTGCGGGGCTGAGCTATAAAAGCAAGCTGGCGGAGAAAGAAAAGATCAAAAGCCAGGAAAAGCTTATCGAACAGCTCAAGGCTAATGAGCAATTACAATCGAACCTGCAGGGCATCCGCAATAAGATCGCGCAGGACTTGCACGATGATATCGGCTCTACGCTCAGCTCCATTTCCATTTTAAGCGATCTGGCCCTTAGGGAGAAAGACCCGGGACAAACGATGGAGACCATGAGCGAAATAAAGGGAAGCTCCATCAACCTGATGGAGAAAATGGACGATATTGTGTGGAGCATCAATCCGCGCAATGATTCGCTGGAGAACCTCCTGCTGCGCATCAGGCGTTTTGCTACCAGCCTGTTTGAGGCCAGGGACATCGATTACAGCATACTGATCGGCGATAATATTCAGGAAGTGAAACTGCCTATGGAATACCGCCAGCATATTTATATGATCCTGAAAGAGGCCATCAATAACCTGGTGAAATATGCCGATGCAAGCAAGGCGGAGATAACAGTGAGCGTAAAAGACAAAACCCTTGCCATATGCGTGCAGGATAACGGCAAAGGATTCGTGATGCCCGGGCATTTTACCGGCAACGGCATACTGGGCATGCAAAGCAGAGCCAATATCATGAAAGCCGGCCTGCAGATCGATTCGCGCATCGGGGAAGGAACAAGGGTTTTGCTGTCGATAAAAATCGAATAAATATCCGATTGCCTGAATAGGGATCATGCTTCAATTTTAAACAATGATCAAAGTAGCGATCGTAGAAGACAACCATACTTTGCGCAGCAGCCTGGAAAACCTGTTCAACAGAACAGACGGCATGAAATGCGTGATGTGCCTGAACAACCTGTTGAATGTGGTGAGCGAAACAGGGAAGGCCATGCCCGATATCATGCTCATGGATATCGGCCTGCCGCATATTTCGGGTATTGAAGGAGTGAGAACGGTAAAAACAAATTTCCCGCAGATACAGGTCATGATGTTCACCGTGTTTGAAGATGATGAAAAGATCTTCGATGCCATCAGGGCAGGTGCATCGGGATACCTGCTGAAAAAAACGGCTCCTGAAGAAATCGTTGACGCCATCAAAGAGCTTTATCATGGCGGAGCGCCGATGAGCGCCAGCATTGCCCGTAAAGTGATCCAGTCGTTCCAGTCGCAGCCTGCTTTGCCCGCCGATGATTACCAGCTTACGGTAAGAGAGACCGAGATCCTGTATTCGCTGGTAGACGGGCTGAGCTATAAGAAAATAGCCGAGAAATACTGTGTGAGCGTAAGCACCGTGCGCACGCATATCTGCAATATCTACGACAAGCTCCATGTCAATTCCAAGGCGCAGGCAGTGGCGAAAGTGCTCAGGGCAGGAAGGGAGCTGTAGGCAAGTGGCTAGTGCCAATAGATCATCTTGCTTCCTTACCCGCCACCAGCTCTAAAATCAGATATTCATCCGATTGCCGCGCGCCTCTTTTGTGTCTTTATTTGAAGAAAAAAATCATGAGAAAAATGGTTCTCCTGGCAGCAGGCGCGCTATTGTGCCTTTCTGCCAACATCGGCCTGGCCCAGGTTAACGATCCCAACCAGGTAGCCAAGGATGCGGCTACCAATCATGCCAATAACGATATGAACAATGCTGCTGAAAACGGCCTCAATAAAGCGGAGCAGGGCATTGGCAGCTTGTTTAAAAAGAAGAATAAAGACAAGAAAAAAGATTCCGACCAATCGGGCTCCCAGAACAGCAATCAGGCGCAGCCCGATGCGGGCAATCAGCCCGTTTCGCTGAAAACCTATCAGAACTACGATTTTGTTCCCGGAGATAAAGTATTATTTGAAGACGGTTTTCTCGACGACCAGGACGGTGAATTTCCTGCCCACTGGAAATTGCAGAAAGGCCAGGCTGTAGTGAACAAGATCGGCGGCGACAAAGCCTTTTTCCTTACCGAAGGAAATTACGTGCAGGTAGGGCCGCGCATGACCAAGGAAGATAATTACCTGCCGGATAATTTTACAATAGAATTCGATTTTTATCCGACAGATGGTTCTTACAATCCGGGATTGCTGTTCAATGCGCCGGAAGACCAAAACCGTTATATCTTTTTCGGCAAGGAAGTATCCACCTCTTATTTCCCCAATGATTTCAGCGGAACCTATCCCGGCGACAAGGATAATTTTGCCGGCAAATGGCACCATGCGGCCATGGCGAAAAAAGGCAACCAGATCAAATGCTATGTCGATCAGTACCGCGTGCTGGTCGTCCCGGATTGCGGCAACTGCAAGCTTACCAGCCTCAATGTCGGCGGCACAGGCAGCGACAAGGATCCTATCGTATTCCGGAATTTTCGCATAGCCGAAGGCGGTAGCATGAATATGATCGGGAAAAAATTCACCGAGGCCAGGATCATCACCCATGGCATCAATTTCGATATCGACAAGGCCACCATCAAACCCGAGAGCATGGGCACGCTGAATATGATCGTTCAAATATTGAAAGATAACCCCGATGTAAAATTTGAAATAGACGGCCATACCGATAATACCGGAGCCGCGCAGCATAATCTCAGCTTATCCCAGCAAAGAGCCGATGCCGTTAAAGCGCAGCTCATCAGCATGGGAGTGGACGCTTCGCGCCTCAGCAGCAAAGGATTCGGCGATACCAAGCCTATTGCCGATAACAGCACGCCCGAAGGAAAGGCCAATAACCGCAGGGTGGAGTTTGTAAAAATATAAACCAAAGCCATAATCATTAAGCCTGATATGAAAAAATAAACAGGGCGCCTCATTGCAGGCGTCCTGTTTTAGATTCCGACAGTTATGGAAAGGCGGTTCTGATCTTCCACGCTTTTACCGTATTTGTTTCATAACACCAGCCGTAATGCAAACACAGGTCTGAAATTTATTCGCCGGTAAAAAATTGTTATTAACCGCTTATAGAAGTGTTGCCCCGGCGGCTTGCAGGTGGCATGCAGCTTGAATATATTTGATCTCAAAATCAATAAATATGAAAAAACTTTTGTCCTGCTTTTTTCTGGCAGCAGCATGCCTGCTGTATCATCCGGCTTCGGCCCAGGTTAAAGTAAATCTCAGCGTCAATATCGGCAGCCAGCCGGTATGGGGGCCTCCCGGTTATGATCATGCGGAATTTTATTATTTGCCCGAGTACGATGTATATTATGATGTTCCCCATCGCCGCTATATTTACTGGGAAGGCAACAAGCGGATATCGGCTGCCGCTCTGCCTCCGCGATTCCATAATGTAGATTTGTATAAAACGTATAAAGTGGTGCTGAATGAGCCCAAGCCTTACCTGCATCATTCAGATCATCTGAAACAATATGCCCAATACAGGGATCGTCATGACCAGCCGGTGATCCGCGACAGCCATGAAGAAAAATACTGGCAAATCAAGGATCATCCGGAGCACAGCAAATGGAAAGGTCATGACAACAGGCCCGGTCATCACTAAGCAGTTTCGCTGAACTTGAACATGGTGACCGATTTGGTCATGCCCAAAAACTTTTCCCTGTAACATTGTCCATCCGGGAAAAGTTTTTTCATTTGTTTTTCCGAAAGGAGTTTGATCTCATCCACCCGCTGTTGGGCAAATGCCTTGTCCCTGGCTTTCGGAAAACGGCCAAGGTCAAAATGCCGGGTCATGAAGACCCTTAGAGGAACGGGCATATACTGGAAGAATGGAAAACGCCAATGTGCTTCCAATGGGAAATGGATGTTGGGCGTTTGCACAAAATAGTATTTACCGATACGGCGGATTTCCTTGGCCATCTTTGCCTGGTTTTCGCGCGTAAACAGGTGTTCGATCACAGAGTTGGAAAAAACGATATCAAAAGTTTTATCAGGGATCATAGGCAGGTTGGTGGCATCGGCCTGCATAAACCTGAAATTCTTTCTGGTTACTTCCTGCTTGTCCAGATTGCAGAGCGTAAAATAGATATCTTCCTCATCTGCAAAATCCATCGTTTTCCAGTATGCTTCCGTGCCTCCGATATCGAGGATATGGATTGGCCTTGGCAGTGTTTCAATCAGTGATTTAAAGAAGGCAAATCTTTTCTCCCTGAATCTGCGGTTGAATGATCTCGGATTATTGTGATCGAATTTATCCTTGAACATATTATTTCAGGTAATTATAAGAATACGCTTCTGCATCCGGAAAAGGGCCATTGAGAGTAGGGAGATAAAAGCCTGCCCAAGCTAGTAATTCATTGCCTTTCTCCCAAATAAAATTTCTGTTAACTCATACACCTAACGTACAACAAAAGGCATTATCCTGCTTGTTTTTGATTGCTCATCGACCACACGCGCAAAATAAGCGCCCCTGGCAAGGGCAAGGTTGAAATCGATATGCGCGGTATTGCTGTTCATGAAGCGGTTCTGCTGAACCAGGCTCCCATTAGCGGAAAAGATGGTTACCTGCCAGTTTTTAAATTCATCGAAAACGATATTGATGAACTTATCGGAAGGATTGGGATAAAGCAGCCATGATTTGCCTGCAGTTGCCTGGGACATATCTACCATCTTTGTTTCAGAGAAGGTAGCCGCAGCATTTGCATCGACCAGCTTCAACCTGAAATACAATTTGGTTTTTTCATTGCCGGCCACAGCATAACGGAAAACATAATTGCCGGTATTGTCTTCATCCACTTTTCCTATGGTAACGAAATCGATCCCATTGGTGCTTTTCTGGATTTCATATACCAGGCCCTGGTGTATGACTGAAGTGCTCCAGTTCAGTTTTGCGGTTTCATCATTTTCCCTGGATGCCGTAAAACTGCTGATATTGGTTGCCAGTACAAGCGGATCATAATAATAATAGGTTACCATAAAATGAACGGTATCATTGGCGTTGGCGCTATAGGAATAATGAGAGCTCCCATAATGCTCGGTATAGGTGCGGGTGGCATAGCTGAAGCCGGCCCTGTCAATGCCGACAAAATTATTCAGGTTGCCGGTCACGCTGAACTCATTATTATACCGGTTTATTACGGTGGTCAGCGCTTCCGAAATGGTTTCATTGGGATTTACGATATAGGTGCCCACATCGGCATCCACCTGGTTTTTATAAGGGGTACTGATCAGGGCGCTGCTGATATTATCCTTGCGGCCGATGGAAACGGAAAAATTTACTGTAGAGGTTTCGTAGCTGGTCATGGAAAACCCGTAGTTCACGGAAACAACAGACCTGATCTGAATTGAAGATAAGGTGCCCATAGCCGGGTTGAACTTGGGAACAGTAAAATTATAGGTATCATTGCCGGTGCCGGTGATCAGCGTATCGTAAGAAAAGTGTTGCGGGGGCTGGGCTTTTGATGAGCAATACAGCAGTATGCTCAAACAGCAAAACAGACGGCGTTTCCCAGAGATTAAAATACAGAGATTCTTCACACGGAACAGGATTATTGGATTCCCATTTATAACTCAAAAACGCCCTGTTTAGTATGCGATCGGTCATCAGGCGATCTTTTTATCATTTGTACTACAGATTATCCGGCATTTTTTCGACATAAAGCAAACGGCGATCCCCTAAGGAGACCGCCGTTCGGCTATTGATATGATCCTGTTTACTGATTTGAAACAACCAGTTTAGAGGTTTTGATCACCCCGTTTTCACCCACGATCTGCAGAAGATAAGTGCCTTTCGCATAGCTGCTCACCGGTAATGAAACCGTTGTTCCGGCAGCTTTGCTATACCTCGTTTCCTGCAATACCTGGCCCTGCAGGTTAACGATCCGGATGCTGAGGTTGGCAGCGGCATCGCTTCCCAGGGTAACATACACATAATCCTTTGCCGGATTGGGGAATACCTTGAAGCCGCTGATTGCTGTGCCATTCACCACCCTTATGGGAGAATTCTGCGATTTTCCATCCCGGTCAACCATCACCAACCGATAGTAGTTTACACCGGAGGAAGGCGATTCATCGGTGAATGAATAATTGACCTGAACAGAAGAAAATCCCTGGGCATCCACGGTGCCGAGTGTTGACCAGTGACTGGCGTCTGAACTGTGCTGCACGGTAAAATGATCGGAGTTTACTTCCTGATCGGTAGTCCAGGACAGGGTAACTACGCCGTCTTTCAGCGTGGCTTCAAACCTGGACAAATTCACCGGCAGAGTACCAATGCTATTGAGTGTAGCCGGCCCGGTAATGGTTTTCTGATCCCAGCCGGTGCTTTGCCACCCAACTCTTTGAATATCCATATAAGGCGGATTTCTTGTAGGGAATGGAACCCGGAGAATTACACCGTCGTATGGCCCGCCTGTAGTATTGTCTATTTTACTGGTGGCAGCGTCGAGAACAACACTGGAAGGCTCGCCATAGTACATGATTATTGCAAAATGCGGAGCCGAGGGATCAGTGCTGCTGAAAGGAACGAATAGGGTGGAGTTCGGCTTGAGCTCAAGAACGGTAGTGCCTCTCAGCTCAACAGTTGTATTGAGCACGAGCGTAACCCCGGAATTAATGGTGATGCGTCCGTTGTTAACAGAGGCCGGAGGCTTACCATTGATATCCCAATTGGCTGCATCTCCCCAGTTGCCGCTTTCAACAGCCGTGTAGTTCTGGGCCAGTCCCGTATTCACCAGCCCCAGCAAAGCAATCGCAAGTGTTACCAGTACGTAAATTTTTTTCATAAACGAATTCTTTAAGTGATTTGAATGTGGTTAAAAGGTAAACCATAGTCAAACGGATTCTGTTAGGGGCCTTCTAAGAATGGATTTTAGTGCAGACAAAGTGGGTGTTTACCACAACAGGTAGCGAACAAAAAAACAAAAAAGCTGAGTAATTTTAGATTAAAGGGAGGTACGTAAGCCGGTAGTCTTCATCGGAATTGAGCATAAAAGTAAAAACAATTTTTGAACTTATCAACAGGATATGGTAAAAATGTGAACAACTTTAGAAAAAGGGTAAGGCCTTTTACCCTACACCCTGCCCCTCATTCCTCCTCTGCCTCCATCTTGCTCAATCCCAGCTTGTCCATGGCCAACTGGGCGGCGATCTGGCTGGCATCCTTCTTATTATATGCCCTTCCCTGGGCTATGAGTTCCCCATCCACCACAGCCCCCACGGTAAACAGGCGGCGGCCGCCTTCGATCCGCTCGTCGAGGGTTTCAAACTCCAGGTTTTTGCCGTTCTTATTGGCCCAGCCATAGAGCTTGTTCTTGTGGTTGATCTCGAGATTTTCCAGGTCGTCCATGAAGAGGTAGGGCTGGATGATGCGTTCTATGACCCATTGCTGGGTCTTTTCATATCCTTTATCGAGGTAGATGGCCCCCACAACGGCTTCCAGGGTATTGCCGAAGATCTGGCTCATTTTCAGGGAGCCGTCGAATTTATTGAAATAGCTGATCTTTTTCAGCCCCATTTTAATGGCGATCTCATTGAGCTGGTTGCGGTTGACCATCTTGCTGCGCATTTCGGTAAGAAAGCCTTCCTCTTTATACGGGTATTTTTTGAACAGGAAATCGGAAATGATGGCGCTGAGCACGGCATCGCCCAGGTATTCCAATCTTTCATTGTTCTGGTCGGAGCCCTCTTTTACGGAGCGATGGGTAAGCGCCGTTTTATACAAAACGGCTTTCCCCGGTACAAATCCCAGAACATTGCGCAACTGTTTCCTGAAAGAAACAACGGAAGAATCAGGTTTTAAAATTCGGTCTAAGAATCCCACACTGTCAAGCTACAATTTTTTTATAGATCTCGCAGATTTTTTTTAAGGCTTCGCAGCTTAAATAATTCCAAATCCGCGAAATCCTTAACAATCATTTAATCCACGAGATATTTCTTTACTATCACACAGGCATTATGGCCGCCGAAGCCGAATGTATTGCTCAGGGCTGCCCTTACTGTTTTTTTCTGCGGTTTCCAGAAAGTAAAATTAAGGCGGGGGTCGAGCTCAGGATCGTCTGTAAAATGATTGATGGTAGGAGGCACCACATCTTCCACAACGCTCTTGATGCAGGCAATGGCTTCCACTACTCCTGCTGCGCCCAGGCAATGGCCGGTCATGGATTTGGTAGAGCTGATGTTCAGTTGGAAAGCATGCTCGCCGAAAACATCCATGATGGCTTTTACTTCGGCGGTATCGCCCAGCGGAGTGGAAGTGCCATGTGTATTGATATAGTCGATATCGGAAGGCTGCATGCGGGCATCCCGCAATGCGGCATTCATTACATTCTTGGCGCCCAGTCCCTCGGGATGAGGCGCCGTAATATGATGGGCGTCTGCCGTTGCCCCGCAGCCGGCAATCTCGCAATATATTTTAGCTCCTCTTGCCCTGGCATGCTCCAGATCTTCGAGGATCAGTACGCCGGCCGCTTCGCCCATTACAAATCCGTCGCGATCCTTATCGTAGGGGCGGCTGGCTGTTTTGGGATCTTCATTGCGTTCGCTCAGGGCCTTCATAGCATTGAATCCTCCTACTCCGGCTTCACTGACCACGCTTTCGGAGCCGCCGCTCAGGATTATATCAGCCATGCCTAACCGAATCAGGTTAAAGGCTTCCATGATGGCATTGGTGGAAGAAGCGCAGGCGCTCACCACGGCAAAATTGGGCCCGCGGAAACCATGCCGCATGGAAATATGCCCGGCGGCAATGTCGAGGATCATCTTGGGAATGAAGAAAGGATTGTAGCGCGGCGTGCCGTCGCCTTTGGCAAAATTGATCACTTCTTCCTGGAAGGTGATCAGCCCGCCGATACCGCTGGCAAACACCACACCGGTTCTGTCGGCATTCACGGTTTCTTTATTAATGCCGGCATCGGCTACTGCTTCATCGCTGGCGGCAACGGCCGTTTGTGCAAACCGGTCGAGTTTGCGCGATTCCTTCTTATCGAAATACTGAAGCGGATCGAAATTTTTCAATTCACAGGCAAACCGGGTTTTGAACCGGGAGGCATCGAACAGAGTAATGAAATCAGCACCGGGAGTTCCCTGGATCAATCCATTCCAATAATCTTTTGCATTATTGCCTAGCGGTGTTAATGCACCGATCCCCGTAACAACAACTCTTTTCAATTCCATATGGACTGCCCGGAAAATTTTTTACGTGATAAATCCGCCTTCTAAGCCTGCAGCTCTCGAATGGCGGATCGAACGAATGTATTGCAGAAAAACAGCAACTCGTTTATTTGGCATGCTCTTCCAGGTATGCAATAGCCTGACCTACTGTAGTAATGGTTTCTGCCTGCTCATCGGGAATGGAAATATTGAACTCCTTTTCAAATTCCATGATCAGCTCTACCGTATCCAGGGAATCGGCGCCCAGATCATTGGTAAAGGAAGCCTCGTTGGTAACTTCTGCTTCTTCTACTCCTAATTTATCAACTATAATCTTTTTTACTCTTGTAGCGATGTCTGACATTTTTGTAAAGTTTAGTTACGGCTGCAAAAATATAATTTTTGAATTAAACCGAGCAAACAAGACATTTTTAATTTTTTGCCTTCCGGCGCTGGTTTTATGTGTTCAACCATTGGTCAAAACCGATCCGTCTCGCCATTAATTTTGCCCTATCATCCATCAGCATACGGGAATTTCTAAATATCTTCGGATATTGGAAAAACAAACTACCTCACATCAGCATGGCACTAAAGATTATTGATCACGGCACTCCGGAATATCAGCAAATGGTGCGTTTGCGCTATGAGATATTGCGTAAACCGCTTGGATTAAAATTTGACGATACGGAACTGGAAAGGGAAAAGGAAGATGTACTGATAGGCGCTTTTGAAGATGACAGGATACTGGGCTGCTGCCTGCTTACCCGGGTCGACGATAATACGGTAAGATTAAGACAGATGGCCGTTCCCAATAACATGCAGGGAAAGGGAATAGGAAGGGCATTGATGGTATTTGCCGAGAACATTGCCCGCGACCTCGGCTATAAAACCCTGATCATGCATGCACGCAAAACCGCAATCGGCTTTTATGAAAAACTCGGCTACCGCACCACCGGACAAGAATTCG
>CAYYZJ010000264.1:0-6788 GCA_964475615.1 uncultured Flavitalea sp.
TTGGCCCGAATTTATTGGCGCTGTAATGTTCAATAAATTTGGAAAGCCCTGTTTGCGAAGCTTCGGCTGCCGTGAGATACGAAATAACTTCAGACCGCTTATCCCGTGTGTTCCTCTTTGCATTTGTTGCAGTCAGTGTATCCTTTCCCAATTCTTTGCCGCTGCTATAACGGGTAAGGATATTCGTAGCCAGAATGGAAGGGCTGCTGTTACCTGGTTGAAATAAACCTGCAGTCACCACATCATCGCCGCCCATAGCTTTATAAAATGCAGTGGTATTGATAGCCTTTTCGCCGGGATTGCGGAAATAAGAAGCTTCAAACAGCCCATTATTATTTTGAAAAGCAATATTGTTTTTGAGCGTGTTTTCCTGTAGCCAGGGTCCAAACGTAGTGACCGAATAATTGGCATTCAGATCAACTCCTCCATGGGCAATATCACCGGCCCCCAGGTCAACGCTCAATGCACCGGAATAGGTTTTGCTTTTGATCAGGTGATCGGCAATGAATCCGATATCGCCTCTATAGGAACGGAACATACCGCCCGTGCCCTCGCCGGAAATGGAAAAAACATCGTAGGTATATACAGGCACGGCAATATGCGGAACCGTTGGCTTGTCGCGATAGGGTATTTCTTTTTCCCGGTTGAAATCGGTAAGAGCCGCCCAGTTATTGCCGCGTTGCTGAAAGTTAAGATAGCCGAATGCAGGCAGGGATAAAGAAGTGTCTGCATCCGCCACATATTCTTTTCCCAAATAACCTCTGATAAACAGGTTGGGATGAGTTATTGTAATTTCGCCTCCCAGCTTTGCCGTAAAAGAATAATTGTAATTGGTATAAGGCATCGTTATTGTCGGCGTATAGGTTGTGGAAGCGAATGATATACTGCTGCCTAAACTTGTTCCGAAATCCTTGTCCTCATTTCTTTTCAGTACTCCTGTTTTTGCCTGTTTCATGCTGAAACCGATCTGGAGATCTTTCAATCCTGTTCTTGAATTATAGGGTGCAGAAAATTCAAGTCCGTAGGAGATCCCGGGGTTATTCTTCGCATCATGTGTTCTCGATTGTGCTGATAAACTTGGATTCAGGGTAATTCCATTCTGAGAATTATCGGTAATAGTGAGCCCGCCCGATAGATAACCTTGGCTTTTTGAACCTGTGTTAAGGGATACGTTCAGTGTATTTTCCGCACCCCATCCATTATAAGTACTGTGAAAAATGCCCATACTGGGAGACAGGCTGAGCGGTAATCCCTTAAGTTCAAAATCTGCTCCAACGTTCACCCCCCAGGTCTTATTGGGTTTGATGGAAGCCACCTTTCTTATGGTATCGGCTCCGCCGCTGAAATCATCGGGTAATCCCCGCATGTTCCTGGTAATGCTTCCGGGGTTGATGTTCCAACCAAGCCCCACCCAACTGGCTTCCTGATCCATGGAAATTCCGCTATGGTAAGATATGTTGACCGGATACCCTCCTACATCCAGTAAAGGAATATTGTAGGAAAAATCACCGCTGAACAGGTCTACCATATTGTTGCTGTTCACGGAATGAAAGCTTTCCATTTCGGGTTGGGTAGGGCCACCGATGGAAGTGCCGGAATTATTCTCCTTCTTATTCAAGGATTGAGGAATCCGGAGGGTTTTATTTTTCGTATATACATTTACGTTATAATCCGGAATGGCTATACCGCGCATCATATTCCCTATACCGTAATTTCCGGTATATGTTTTTATAGCCAGGTAAACAGGATACCTGCCAGCCCTGTCCATGACGGCATGCTGCGCCTGTATCATCTGGGCATAAAAAATGCCGGACAGCAGTATAGCTATATGTTTTCTGAATTTATCCGATAAAATCAATATCATACTGACAATGCGTTTAGGGGTTACAGTTAGTTACCGGTATTTTCAATGCCTGATGGCGACCAGGTAAATTTTACTTTCCATGATTCATTGCGTCCGTTCACAAAACCAAACTCATATACTTTCCGCTCAGAATAACCATTTGAACGGGAAAGAGGTATCCGGAGAAAATTACTTCCGTATTTCAGGTGTATTTCTCCCTGCTGCACAACAGGATTGCCGGAATCTTCCAGGCTTATGATCGTGTATTTCAGCACCGAATCCGCTGCCGGATTATTGTATACCAGTTTTAATGTTTCTCCGCTGGAAGCCACCGACACTTCCGACCCACGCCTGAGCTCTATATAGGGATCTTCTTTCTTTTTGAAAGCCGGCTTATCCGATGCTACCCGGAATGTCCATATATCGCTCATGGAAACCGGCTGCCCGTTATTGAC
This sequence comes from uncultured Flavitalea sp., assembly GCA_964475615.1. GTDB lineage: Bacteria > Bacteroidota > Bacteroidia > Chitinophagales > Chitinophagaceae > Puia. The sequence continues at coordinate 2,299 of CAYYZJ010000264.1, forward strand.
GGCTACTATTCTCCAGGCATAGGTTTTTGATGTATCCAATGCACGATAAGAAGAAGGATAGTTGATAAAAAGATCTTTTATATAACCCGGGCTATATACCGGTACATTCTGTTGTATGGCATCTGCTTTTCCCTGACCCGGGAATATTTCTACCAGAATGAGATCGTAACGAAGATTGCTAAAAATACCCAGGGGCGTTGGAGGAAGCCAGGCAAATTGAGGATAAACATTATATATCCTGCTTTCATCCGCCGGAGTATGAAGAAGAGGCGGACTCAGTGGGTCAACATTAATAAGAATGCAATTTTCCACCATGGGCGTTCCCTTGTCAATATTCTGAATGCTGTAACAGGCCTGGTAATTGCCGGCTGGTAGCAGGCCGTTTGGATCGCGATCTGTGATATAATATGGGCCGCTGTATTCATACCGGATAGGCCCAAGATCTTTATATTGAACCTGCCTGGCGCCTTTACTGAGAGAGATGGGAGAAGAGCTTCCCGTGAGCACAGGCTGATTGCTTTTTTCATCCAGCAGCACAAGGTTAATCCTCACCATTACACTGGTGTTGCCCGAATTGATCAGCACCATATTCCAAAGTTGATTTTTCATCAGCACGCCTACAGGGGGTATCTGAAGGCTCATACTCACCTGGGCCTGGCAAAAGGAGCCGGTCAACAGTAGTAAATAAAAAAACCATCTTTTTTTACGCATAACAACAGTGTTCAAAATGTTTTAAAATAACTGAGCCTTCCGGTATTGTTAGGCACCAGTTGTTTATTCATTCCCGGAATAAAACCTTTATCGGCTGAAAACAGAATTTGACCGAGCTTGGGAATATTTAATGTTGCTTCTCCGGAATAGCCAAGCTGTTGAATATTGTAGACCGTCTGCTTATTGTACTTGATTCCTGTACCAAGTGTGAGATACCTGTTTAATGCATATTGCAGTTTTCCTTCCAATGAATAGAGCTGATAATCCTGATTGGTTGCGCCGGCTGCGTTGCATTGCAATGTGAATTTGTTCAGGAAAATGGATTGGCTCAACAACAGGTTTCTGGTATTGAAATACACAAAGCCTGAATCTGTAGAATGATTATAGAATTGAGTGTATACAATAGTTGAATTCATCAGGATCTTATGAAAGCTATATGAGTGGGTTATATTACTGACCAGTGTATAAAACAGATTTTCCATATACTGCCCGTTCCCAAGTTTGGTGATCTGGCTGCTGGGAAAATAACCGAGCGATATGATCGGCCAATACCGCTTGCGAAGAGTTGCCTGGATGCTTTTGAAGACAGTAGTGCTTTTATATTGCTGGTTCAGCAATGGGTTACTGAAATCGTTGGTATTTGCCGAAAGCGCGATCTCCAGTTGCCGCTTAAAGAACAACTGATCGATGCTCGCGCTCCAAGCTGTTTGGGAAGAACCATCGGTAAAAATGCTGAAGGATTGATAATTAATGCCAAGATGCTTATAAGAGCCCTTGATCCTTGTCAAGGTTTTTGGAAAGAAGGCATTAAGTTTTAATGAGTATGCCTCATTGGTACGATCGCCGAACTGGATCATCTGAGAAGCGAGGCCGCCTTTGGTTGAATCGTTGTTATAGAAAGGTATAGAAGATTTGGCCAGCTCTCCCTTCAGTAAAATATTATCCATTAGCCTGAAGTTGCCCTCAAGGGTAATGCCCATTAAAGCGGAGGATGGGTTTTGTGTATTCGACGAATCTGTTGAATTTGCATTATACAATTGCCTGCGGCCGGTAAAATAAGTAAGAATGATATTGTTTCCATCTTTAAGGCCGATGCCATACCTCATTACTGCGAGATACTGGCGGCCTTGTCCCGGGCTTTGAACAATAAAATCCCTGAACCGGTAATCCACAGTTCCTGCTGCAAATGCATAGTATGCGGAAGGATTATACTCCACCTGCACTCCATTAACAGAAATGTTTTTTACTGATAGCTCGGAATAATTCACGACACTGCGCCCCAGGCCGAACGATCGTATGGCCATCAGAGTTTGATATCCTTTCGGGAGCGTTGAATCACTGATATGCAACTCCTGCATTTTTTCCTTAAGTTTTGCAGGGCTTGAAGATTTTTCGATATCAGCAAAGACCTTGTTTATATCGGTATTTGATCTTTGATTAAGTATTTGTATTTGCTTTTGCAGTAAAGCGATTTCTTTACTGAGGGAATCAGCCTGTTCTTTCTTTTGAGCGTACAAAGAATCAAATGAAGAATCTATCGATTCAACTGAAAAATTCAAAGGAGAACTTTCGGCAAATGATTGCAGTAAGGAGTCGGCTTTGGGTAAACCCGCAGGATTCCTTTGCCTGAAAAGCGCCCGCTCACGAGCTTCGACCTGTTTTTGCAAGACTGCAGGATTGTTGATCCAGCCTTCCAGTCCATGCAATTTCAGCAGCTTTTTATTCAGCAATTCTTTAAGGCTATCCAGTTGTTTGGTTGAAGGAAGTAATGCAAGAAAACGCTGGCGAACCTGTTCTTTGATTTGCTGAGTAAACCGGTTACTGTTATAAGAGAAATTGAAATCAGAAAAATTTTTGAACAAAGAAGAATTGCTGAACCGGTTGGTCAGATATATTCTGAATGGGTACTGCCCTTTCACTAGGATATCAAGATAGGTTTGAATGGTATGCTGGTAAACATCTTTTTCATTATAAGGAGTGTCGATATTGGAATGATAATTTACGTCGTAGAGGATGTTACCATGAACAGTTAAAAATGGGACATGCTTTGTGTCAATGGAAGCTTTTCCTGCAGTGTCCTTGATTAATGGAACGATGTTGCAATTGCTGGAGCCGGCCAGACAAAAAGCATCCAACTGTTCAGTTGTAAGGTCGCATGGATTGATTACAGAATCTGATGAGTTTTCCCGGGGCTGAGCTATTGATGAATCGTTTTTTATTCCTGCCTGTTGAGTGGCTGCCAGTTTAACTTTTACCGGTAAAGAATCCTTACCAGCATTTAGCCCTGTTTTATACTTGTTCACCAAAGCGGCAGCCGGTAAAGTTGTATCGGCTTCAGCATTTTTGCCTGCCATTTCATTAATGAAAAAAAGCATCATTAAAAACAAAATCAGACAAAGCTTTGCATGAGAAAACAAATGGGCTACCTCCGGCGCCTGGATAAACAATATTCCCTGAAATTCGAAAAGCGATATTTGAATTGGGTCTTTCAAAATATTTTATTGATCGTTTATTTATTGAACATTCCAGTAACTGGCATCACCCCAAATCGTATATCCTTCGCCCGGGCTGATTGTCAGTGAGGTTACGGCAGAGTTTGTATACAATTGATCTGATCCTGTACGTTGAAGCGTTATCGATGCGCTACCTCTGTTTTTAATATAAAAACTAACACCTAATCCGGTACTTAATGCCGGCAATGACCAGGTTGCTGCAGATGAGCCGTTAAAAGAATAAAATCTTTTATTGATGTTTAGCGTAAAAGAAGTAGTATCCTTGGTTACAACACTGTCTGGATTATCCAACCTGAACGTGCTTCCTCCTATTCGCATCCTTAAATGCGATCCATCATTCCATATATCGCCATTATTGGGCGAGGTGGGCGCGGGGGAACTTGCCAAATTTAATTGGGACATCGTAGTTGTGCCTGCTCCGATATTTAATCTTGTGGCCCAGGTGTGCGCGACGCCTATTCCTACTGCACTATAAATATCAAAAGCTTGAGCATTCACAGTTATTGTATTCGATGGCCCGAATGTTAAATTATTGCCGATGATATCAGCGATTGTGAATGTGTTGTTGCCAGACATATAAAACCGGCCGAAACCAGTAAATGTGGGATGATAAACGCGCATATCCCCACTGTTGTTAATTTGAAAAATGGTTTTATATGCCGACCCCGCAACAGACGATTGCAAAGTCCAATTAGCAGATATATCAGTCCCTTGATTGGGTAATGCATAGACCCTGAAGTTGGCTTTTCGACTTTGAGGCGGTGTTAGTGCAGTTGCCCAGGCTTGCCCTTCCCATGTTACAGCCGGAGAAATTTGTTGCGGCACCCCACTGGTTGCCACTGTTGCATTTTGAAGAAATATTCCATTGGTTTCAGTTTGGGTTGATCCAATTGAATTTTTAACTATTTTTAGTTGAGAAGTTTCTTCATTATAATAGGACGTTTGTGAGCTTCCTAGAAATATTTTGCCCTTATTGGCATTGGATGTGGAAGTTATCGTAAGAGCGTCTGCCGAATCAGTTCCTCCGTATAAACTCTGGCCGCCAGAAATGCCGGTAGATAAATTATTTGAGATAACTATACTGTCTGTAGTAGTTGTAAGGGTTATACCCATTCCTTGTTTCAAAATTCCTGCAGGGAATTTTATTTTTAAGGTATCTATGCCGATCAGGAAAGTACTATCGGTCAGTTTTACCAAACCTCTCCGGAATTCCGTTCTTCCATTTCCTTTGTTAAAAAGAAATCCTTTAACTTCCTGTGTATGGTT
>CAYYZJ010000265.1:0-6903 GCA_964475615.1 uncultured Flavitalea sp.
AAGCTTGGCCAGCTCGTATCCGATGCCGCTGGTGCCTCCCGTAATCAATGCATATTGATTGCGGTTGCTGGTATTGATGGTTGGCATAACTGTTTTTTTAATGATATCACTAAAAAATGTATGCCATCATAACATCAGCATATCTCGCTCAGCTCGAGCCAGCGCATTTCCTTTTCATCCAGTTGCGCTGAAATTTCGACAAGGCGTTGGGAAAGCGATTGAAGTTCCTGGAAAGGCAGGCTGCCGTTGTTGAGTTTTTCGGAGATGCTTTCTTTTTCCCTGCTGAGCGCCGCGATCTCTTTTTCCAGCGTTTCAAATTCCATTTTTTCTTTGTAGGAAGGCTTTCTTTTTGTGCCGGCAGAGGGATTAACGGGAGATGGCTTTGCTTTTTCCGTTGGCTGCTGACCGTCATCTGCAGGCTCATCTTCGCGATACTGCGAATAATTTCCCGGAAAATCCCTGATCACTCCGTTGCCTTCCATTACGAGAAGATGATCTACCAACCGGTCCATAAAATAACGGTCGTGCGAAACGATGAGCAGGCAGCCCTGGAAATCGGCCAGGAAATTTTCCAGCACGCCGAGCGTGGGCAGATCGAGATCATTGGTAGGCTCGTCGAGCACCAGGAAATTGGGATTGCGGAAAAGAATGGAAAGCAGGTGCAGCCTTCTTTTTTCGCCGCCGCTCAGGCTGGAGATATACGTGTATTGCTGTTCGGGAGGAAAGAGAAAAAGATTGAGGAACTGCGAAGCGCTCAGCGAACCGCCTCCTGCCAGCGGAAAGCTTTCGGCAATGTTTTTTACGAATTCGATGACGCGCATGTCTTCTTTCACAACCAACCCCTGTTGCGAATAATGACCGAACACAACGGTTTCGCCGATGTTCACCTTTCCGCTGTCGGGCTGTTCTATTCCCAGCAGTATATTGATGAAGGTGGATTTGCCCACGCCGTTTTTGCCGATAACGCCCAGCCGCTCGCCTTTTTTGAATGTATAATCGAATCCTTTCAGGATGGGCTTGTCGCCATAAGACTTATATATTTTTTTCAGTTCTGCGATCCTGCCGCCCAGGCGGTTCATCTTTACCTGCAACTGCAATTGGCGGTCTTCGATGCGCTGCTTTGCTTTTGTTTCCACTTCATAAAAATGATCCTGCCTGCTTTTGCTTTTAGTGGTTCTTGCCCTGGGCTGCTTGCGCATCCATTCGAGCTCCTTGCGATAAATATTCCTGGCCTTGTCGATGCTTGCGGATTCACTGTCGAGGCGCGCTGATTTCTTTTCGAGGAAATTTTCATAATCGCCTTTGTATACGAAGAGGCTGCTGCGGTCGAGCTCCCAGATCTCTTCACAGACCGCATCGAGAAAATAACGGTCATGCGTAACTAATAAAAGCGTCAGCTTTTCCTGGTTCAGGTAATGTTCCAGCCATTCCACCATATCGAGGTCGAGATGATTGGTAGGCTCATCCATGATCAGCAATACATGACGGTGCTCAAAACCAATATTGATAAGGGTTTTGGCTAGGGCGGCCCTTTTGCGCTGCCCGCCCGATAAGGTATTCACCGGCTGTTGCAGGTTATGGATATTCAGCCTGCCGAGGATCTGCTTTACTTTTGAATCGAAGTTCCAGGCGCCGAGCTCATCCATTTTGGTAACGGCGTGCAGTATCTTCTCCGCATCGTTCTCCTCAACAGCAGCTTCATAGTTTTTGATGGCATTGATGACGGGATGATCGTGGTGGAAGATATTGTCGAGCACCGGGCTGTCCTCAATAAAAACCGGCTCCTGTTCAAACAGCGCTACCGTCACTTCTTTATTTATCCATACCGTTCCCGTATCGGCAGTATCCTTGCCGGCGAGGATGCGGAGCAGGGTGGATTTGCCGCTGCCGTTACGCGCTACCAGCGCAATCTTATCGCCTTCTTCAATATGAAATGAAATGTTATCAAACAGCGGCCGGATGCCGTACGATTTGCCCAAGCCTTCAACAGAGACATAATGCATGAGGGCAAAGTTATGATTTCGTTTTCTTACAATTTTAGGAGATCGATGCTGACCAAATTTGTGTTATTAAAAATTCATTTTATGACACAGACAAAAATTTTCATTACAGGCGCTACCGGCAATGTAGGTGCGCCATTGGCAAAAAAACTTGCCGAAGCAAACATCCCTTTCAAAGCGCTTGTCCGCAACAGCAACAGCAGCCATTTTTTGAAAAGCCTGCCGCAGGCAGAGATCGTAGCGGGCGATCTGGCAGACGGAGCCGCACTGGACAATGCACTGCAAGGCATCGAGAAAGCCTTTCTGCTTACCAACTCTTCGGAGCAGGCGGAATATTTGCAGTTGAATTTTGTTGACGCCGCCCATAAAGCCGGTGTGAAGCATATCGTAAAGCTGTCGCAGTTTGCAGCAAGCGAAGATTCGCCCGTCCGTTTCCTGCGATACCATGCGAAAGTGGAAAACAGGATCAAAGAGCTGGGAATGGATTATACTTTTCTCCGCCCGAATTTGTACATGCAGGGGCTGATTGCCTTCAGGGATTTTATCAGGAACGAAGGGAGGTTCTATGCACCGGTAGGCCATGCTGCCATCAGTATTGTAGATGTCAGGAACATTGCGGCGATTGCGGCTATTGCACTTTCGGAACCAGGGCACGAAAACAGGATATACAATATTACCGGCAAGGAATCCATCACCCACTACCAGATGGCAGACACAATTTCCCGGATATTGAAAAAGCAAATAACATTCATCGATGTCAGCCCGGAACAAATGGAAGGCGCATTGAGAGCGGCCGGATTTCCCGAATGGCAGGTCGGCGGATTGATTGAAGACTATGCCCACTATGCAAGAGGGGAAGCTGCAGCCGTGCATAGCGATGTAAGCGATGTTACCCATAACGCTGCTATCGGCTTTGAACAGTTCGTTAACGATTACAGCACGTTGTTCTCCTGATACATGCGCCTTCCGGTTGTTTTACCGGCTGCGTTAACCTTTAATGAATTCAACGCTTGCGTTAACGCGCACTTCGTCGCCGACAACGAGGCCGCCGGTTTCGGTAACAGCATGCCATTGAAGTCCGAATTCCTTGCGGTTGATCTTGCCTTCGATGGTGAATCCTGCGCGGGTATGGCCCCAGGGGTCTTTGATGACGCCGCCGAATTCAACATCGAGCTTAATGGGCTTAGTGACGTCGCGGATGGTGAGGTCGCCGTATAATTCGTAATCGTTCTCGCTTTTCTTGACGTGCTTTGTTGCTACGAATTTCAATTGCGGATATTTTTCTGCATCCAAAAAATCAGGGCCTTTCAGGTGACCGTCCCGTTGTTCATTGCCGGTATCTATGGAAGCCGCGTCTGCAGTGAAGCTGGCTTTGGCCGTTTCCAGGTCATCGCCTTCCGTTTCCAGATCTGCGGAAAACTTTTTGAACTGGCCGGTGACGTTGGTGATCATCATGTGCCTGACCCTGAATTGAATTTCGGAATGTGAAGTGTCGAGTGTCCATTTAACAGTTGCCATATCCTGATGTTTAATGTTTAAACAACGAAGTTAGGGAGAAGGGGGGAGAAAAACAAATCTGAGGGGATGCGAGATACGAGATACGAGATACGGGATGCGAGATGCGAGATATGGGATATGATGCGGGATATGAGATATGGATGTGAGGGCGAACAGAATTCGCGCCGCTAAACAGCAACCATCGAACTAATACATTTATCTTGCATCCTGCCTTCCGTATTCTGCATCTCGCGTCTTACATCTCGTATCCCGCATCTCGCGTCCCGTATCTCGTATCTCACATCCTGCATCTCGTGTCCGTATCTCATATTCCGTATCCCGCATCTCACATTCCCCATCTCATATCCCGTATCCTGCATCTCGTGTCCGTATCTCATATTCCGTATCCCGCATCTCACATCTCGCGTCCGTATCTTGCATCTCACATTCCCCATCTCATATCTCGTATCCCGCATCCTGCATCTCGCGTCCGTATCTCATATCCCGTACCCCGCATCCCGTACCCCGCATCCCGTACCCCGTATCCCGTACCCCGCATCCCTCAATCATCCTTCCTGCCGAACAGGCGTTTGAAAAAGCCTTTTTTCTTTTTTTCGGGTTGGGGTTGTTGGGTGTTGTCGGGGGAGGTTTCGGATTTTTTCTTATTGTCGCCGGTGGCTTCCTTTAATACCTGCTGTTCTTCATCCGATAGTCTTGAATCCACCGGGATCTTGGGTGTGCTGGTATCGAGATATTGACTGGCCTTGCCATTGCCTTCATTATTGCCTTCGGCGCCGGGCGGCGGAACCTTATCGGTGATGCTCATGTAATCGTACATCATGTTGCTCTTCATGTCCTCAGGCTGTACGAATTTGGCCTGCCTGCTCAATCCCAGGTTTTTATCGGCCAGCGCCTTGGCAAAGAAATATTCCCAGATGGGACGGGCGGCCTGCGCGCCTTGTCCCAGGTAATTGTTCTCGATGCGGATAAAGCGGTCGTCGCAGCCCATCCATACACCGGCCAATAACTGTGGCGTATAACCGAGAAACCAGCAGTCGGAATTGTCATTCGTCGTTCCGGTCTTTCCTCCCATTTCGGCAACACCCAGGCGGTTCCTTAAACCGGCGGCTGTGCCGATATCCACCGGGCCCTGCATCATGCGGCACATGGTGTACGCGGTATTCTGGCTGAGCACTTCTTTTCTTTCCGTGTCGAAGCGATCCAGCACATTGCCGTTCTTGTCTTCAATCCGCGAAATATAATAAGGCTTGGTGCTGAAGCCTCCCGAAGGGAACATGCTGTATGCCCAGAGCATTTCATATAAAGAGATCTCAACGGCGCCCAAACAGATGGAAGGATAGGGCTCGAGCGGAGATTTGATATTGATATTCTTTAAAAAATCCACAAACCGTTTCGGTGTAACCTGCTTCATGATATAGGCCGAAGCGCAGTTGAGCGACCAGGTGAGCGCAGTGGTCATGCTTACCTGTTCGCCATTGCCTTTGCAAAGGCCCTTGGCAGGCACCAGTCCGTATCCATCGAAATACTGCGCCTGGTTTTCGCAGGGCGTTTCCGGAGTAAAGCCGGCGTCTTCAATGGCATCCGAATACAAAAGCGGTTTGATGGAAGAACCCACCTGCCGCTTGGTATTGATGTTTACATGATCGTATTTATAAGTCTTGAAATCGATGCCGCCTACCCAGGCTTTTACTGCTCCGCTCATGGGATCGAGGGCCATGAATGCGGTTTGCAGCATCTGGTGATGGTATTTGATGGAATCCAGCGGCGACATCACCGTGTCTTTTTCGCGCCGGGCATTCCAGGCAAATACTTTCATCTGCACGGGGCGGTTGAATGCCTTGCGTATGTCTGCCGCGCTCATGCCTTCTTCTTCCATCGCCTTCCAGCGGTCGCTGGCCCGCATGGCTTCTTCCAGCTTGTTCTGGTGATCCTTCCATACCAGTCCCTTGCGTATGCTGTTCTGCGCGTCCATGGCTTTTTGCAGTATGGGCATGTGCTTGGCCACGGCTTCCTCTGCATAGAGCTGCATGCGCGGGTTGATGGTGGTATATATTTTCAGTCCGTCTTCATACAGGTCGTAAGGCTTGCCGGTAGCGGGGTTTTTATGTTCCCTGCACCATTTCTTCAGCTCGTCGCGGATCACATCGCGGAAATAGGGGGCAAGTCCGTTGTTCTCATCTATCTTTTTATAATTGCTCAGGTCGATGGGCTTGAGCTTGAGGCGGCTTGCTTCCGCCTCGCTGATATAATTGCTCTTCACCATCTGGTTGATCACGGTATTGCGCCGGTCGAAAGATGCCTTCAGGTTCTTTCTCGGGTTATACAGATAATTCCCTTTCAGCATGCCGATGAGCACAGCCGCTTCATCCACGCTGAGGCGGTCAGGCTCTTTCTGAAAAAAAGTAAGCGAAGCATTGCGGATGCCGTACACATTATCGCTGAACGGCACTTTATTGAGATAGAGCGCCAGTATTTCCTGCTTGGTAAAATTCCTTTCCAGCTTGATGGCGATGATCCATTCCTTTAATTTTTCCACCATACGGCGAAGCATATTCTTCGATCCCTGCTCCAGCATGTTCTTGGCGAGCTGCTGCGTGATGGTGCTGCCGCCGCCGTCCTTGCCCAGCTTCACGATGGCGCGCATAACGGCCCATCCGTCGATGCCGGAATGTTCATAAAAGCGCGCATCTTCGGTGGCCACGAGGGCGTTGACGACGTTGGGAGAGATATCGCTGAACTCAACATTGCTCCGGTTGCTTTTCTCCTTGTAATATTTGCCCATGAGGGTACCGTCGTCGGCATATACTTCAGAGGCCAGCATCAGCGAAGGGTTCTCCAGCTCCTTCAATGAAGGCAGTGGGCCGAAAGCGCCCAGGTCGATGAGCAGGAGAAAAATCAGAAAAGCGGCCAGGCCGACGAAGAATACTTTCCAGAAAATGCGCACCATATCGCGGATTTATAAATTAAAATAGATTTCGCGGATTAACAGCAAAAATCTTACCTAACAAAATTCTTAAATCTCCGGATCAGAAATTGTTAAAATTTACCCGGAAAATATACCGAGAGGAATTTCCTGTATCCACTTAAATCCTTGTTGTTCTTTAGTATTTCCAGGTTCTGATCGGTGATGATGAGGAAAGCATATTTCGTTGCGGGCAGCCAGGGAACAATCTCTCTTGGCGCCAGCTTCTGTGTTTTTTCCATATAATCGAGCGCTGAAGCCGCATTGTCAAAGCTTTGTACTACCACGAGTTTAATGGTATCATCCAGTGCAATGGGCGGAGCGATATCGAGCGTTTTGTTGTAATAATATTCGCGGTGATAACGGTTCAACGCATTCCTGGTTTCCGTTACATAAACCGGATCCACCTTGGTAAGCACGATG
>CAYYZJ010000266.1:0-5303 GCA_964475615.1 uncultured Flavitalea sp.
CATTCTGCCAAAGATTCTTATTTATCGCAGGTGATCAAGCTGGTGCAGGATGCGCAACAATCCAAATCGAAAACACAATTGCTGGCTGATAATGCCGCCAGATGGCTTACCCTGATCGCTATTGTGGCGGGTGTCGCCACCTTTCTGGTATGGTATTTATCGGGGAGGGATATGGCCTTTTCCGTTGAAAGAATGGTAACGGTAATAGTGATCTGTTGCCCTCATGCATTGGGCTTGGCTGTGCCGTTGGTGGTGGCCAAATCCACGACGCTCTCGGCCAAAAACGGCCTGCTCATCAAAAACAGAACGGCTTTTGAAAATGCAAGAAAGATCAGCACGCTGGTATTTGATAAAACAGGAACGCTTACCATAGGGAAGTTTGAGGTGTCCAGGATTGTTTCCATTCAGAACGGGATCAGCGAAAATGACCTGCTTCGGCTGGCAGCAGCATTGGAACAAAACTCCGAACATCCGATTGCTACAGGAATTATGCAAAAAGTAAAAGAGCTGTCCATACAGGTTCCGAAAGCGGAGAATTTTAAAGCCATTACGGGACAAGGAGTGGAAGCTACCGCAGAAGGAAAGCAGGTAAAAGTGGTAAGTCCGGGCTACCTGAAAGAAAAGAATATCAGCCTGGCGGCAGAGGCCAATCCCGATGCAGCCGAAACCACGGTATTCGTTTTGGCAGATGATAAGCTGAGCGGTTATATTTCATTAGCCGATACCATCCGGCCTGAATCGGCAGATGCGATAAGAATATTGCATGACAACCGGATTAAATCCGTTCTGCTTACCGGCGATAATAAGATGGTAGCTGAAAGTGTAAGCAAAGCATTGGGTATAGACAGTTATTATGCTGAAGTGCTGCCTCATCAGAAACTGGAAAAAATAAAAGAATTGCAAAACAGGGGAGAGTTTGTTGCCATGACAGGCGATGGTGTGAATGATGCTCCTGCCCTGGCACAGGCGGATATCGGCATTGCCGTAGGCTCCGGCTCCGATATTGCAGCAGAAACAGCAGGCATCGTGCTGGTGAACAGCAATCCCAAAGACATCGTGAACCTGATCCTGTTCGGCAAAGCCACTTACCGGAAAATGATGCAGAACCTGGCCTGGGCAACCGGTTATAATGTAGTGGCATTGCCGCTGGCGGCAGGCGTTCTTTATAAAGCGGGCATTTTGCTAAGCCCCGCGGCAGGTGCCGTATTGATGAGTTTGAGTACGGTTATTGTTGCCATCAATGCAAGTCTACTCAAGGTAAATATCCTGGGCAATCAATAAACTTCCCTTCCTTATTTATTCGAGCTTCAATAAGTGATAGCGTATATACGGGGCCGGTAGATTTGCTGCTAATGCAAAACGGGTAAGGCGGCATTAAAAAAGAATGCTTTTGCCGGATCCTGCTGCCTGTAATGCCGGAGAAAATCAGCATGAAGATCGGAGCTCTTTATTTCATTAAGCGGAATGATGTACAGTTCGGCCGGGTTATTGGCGACGCCGCCTATGCCGAGTGCAACGAAGACTGTAGTCTTTCTGTTTTCGTAGTAGCCGGTGTACTTTTTCAACTGATCGCCGGTGCATAAGGTTATATAGCCGTTATGCAATTGGGCTGTCCATTTTATAAGAAAACACATCTCCTGTATATCGGATGCCAGCTCCTGATTTCCGGTTTCCGTGTTCTGAAGGGCAAAGCGTGCGGACAACGGAATTTTTATTCCACCCTGCCTGATTACGGCAAAGGTTAAAAAAATACAAAATACGATCAGTCCGAAAATGATGGTCGTTGTGGTCATTTTTCAAGATATTGGGAGTTTTTAACGATAAAACCTGGATAAATAGTATAAGGAATAGCGGTTAGACGCCTGCTAAATTACATTTTTTAACCTGTCTTTTCTTTAGGTTTAATTACCGCATAAATAGGGTGATTTACCCTTTTTTGCCGTCTTCAATCCAGGTAAATTGGATAATGAAGAGAGATGATACACTCTGGAAAGCCATCCTGGAAAATGTATTCGACGATTTTCTCCGCTTCTTTTTCCCAGATGCAGATGAACAGTTCGATATGAGCAAGGGCTTTCAGTTCCTGGATAAAGAGCTGAACCAACTGTTTCCTGCAGAAGAACTGAAAGAGCCCAAATCAGTAGACAAACTGGTAAAAGTGTTCACGCATAGCGGAAAGGAACAATGGATGCTTTTGCATATAGAAGTGCAGGGCTATCTCGACAAGCATTTCAGCGAAAGGATGTTCATTTATTTTTACCGCATATTTGAAAGATACCGCAAGCCGGTTACAGCTATTGCCATTCTCACCGATAACTACAAATCCTTCAGACCATCTGCCTTTCATTATGATTTCATGGGCACTTCATTTACTTATACTTTCAATATGTATAAGATAAGAGATCAGGACGAAAAGCAGCTCCTTGATAATCCGAATCCTTTTGCAATGATCGTATGCATTGTACTGTTGGCATTAAAAAAAGGAAAATTAAGCGAAGATGAATTGCTTAAAGAAAAGCTGAGCCTGGCCAGGGCACTATTGAACCGGAAAATACCAATAGCCAAAGTGCGCAGCCTGATGACTTTTTTAAAGTACTATGTTCATTTTGAAGACGAAAAAAATAATGCTAATTTTGAAGAGGCTCTTGAAGTAATTACTAAAAACAGCAAGAATATGGGTATAGAAGAATTTTTACTCGATCGTGCCAAAAAACAGGGCATTGAAGAAGGTCTTGAAAAAGGCATCAAAAAAGGCATTGAGCAGGGCATTGAACAAGGAAAATCAGATGTAGTAAAGAACCTGTTAAGAGCCGGCAAATTCTCCATATCCGAAATCGCCAATTTCGCAGGCGTAACAGAATCCTTTGTACGAAAAGTAAAAAGATCGCTGAAATAATCGCTGGCTGAAGATTCATTCCAGTCGCCTCTGATCATGCACCTCCAGGCTGTAGCATTGCCAAGCAGATCAAAAAAATAAGACAGGAGTAATCAACAATATCTTTCAAAGCCTGCCTGCTCATTAATTAGTCTATTAAATTAGTAGATTTTTGTTATTTTTGAATACCGGTATTCTATTCAATCATGATAAAAATCCGGATTCATATTGTCCAGTTCATCGCATTGCTGATAGCCGGCCCGGCAACCTGTGCCCATGCGGAAAACGCAACCGATTCCTTATTGCCGGTAAAACTGTACGGCATCAGCGCCGAGACCGGAGTTCCGGATATCATCGATATTGAAATCGATTATAAAAAAAGCGGCAACAATAAACAGGCGCTGACCAGGCTGTTGAAAGTAATGAAGGTTAAAAAGGCCTTGAAAAACAAACGAACGCAATCGAGATTGTTTCTTGATCTGGCAACTGTTTCTGCCCGCCTCAGGCTTTATCCACAGGCTATGCAATGCTTTTACCGGACGGTCGCCGCTGATTCCGTATCGGATGAAAACAGTATTTATTTTTCAGCACCCGATTCCATAACTATTGCCAACGTGGATTCCCCACCGATCGATATCTCATCCGTTATCGAATCTTTCGATGATAAAAAACCGGCTGCCGAATATGCCTTGATCCTGCAGGTCAAGCAGCCTGTTCCGGGCAAGCGCAGGGTTATCCGGGGTATCGGCGATGTGGGACACATGTTCGTTACGCTGATCAAATACAATATGGATAACAGTTATGTTTGCCGTTCATTTGGCTTCTATCCGGATAAGAACAGCAATATTGCCGCCACACCGCTCTATCCCCGATCCAGGTCTACGTTCAAAGACGATATACAACATGATTGGGATGAAATGGTCGGAAGGTTTATTTCCGAAAAACGTTTTTACAGGATACTGAGGCTGCTCAACCGGTACCGGGGCAAAACCTATAACCTCAACAACAATAACTGCACTGATTTCGGATTAACACTGGCCGAGATCGGAGGGATCAGGATTTCCGGTACCAGGGGAAAATGGTTATTGGGACAGGGTAATAACCCTGCCGACGCAGGCCAGCGTATTTTGCATGAAAAGGTATTGAATACCGATCTTGCCAATGCATCACCTCTGTTCATCTGCATGGGGAACAGTCTTCCGCAATGGTAATTGAATAGCAGCACCTGCGGCGAACAGCCGCAAGTACTGCTCATATAAGGGTTAGTCTATGTATGATCTTGCAGTCTTTAACAGCCTGGCAAATACGGGCTTTACCACCGGCGTTTTTAAACTAAGCTGTCCAAGCTTGTGATAAAACGGAGTGGGACTTTCAGCATGCTTGGGCTGATAGTTTCCCGTAATGATGGGAAAATAAACCACCCGCCTCCTGCTTGCTTCCCCTGTAAAAGGCGATTGCTCAACACGATGCCATAACCTGCCGTCGTGCACCGTGAGATCGCCCGCTTCTATATCAAATCCGGCTTCTTTTTTGTCCCTGCTGTTGTCTACAAAATATTTTTTCCTGAACAGCAGCCGGAACAGGCTTTGGGTATGCGTTCCGGGAATTACCCTCAGTCCTCCGTGATGAAAAGGGCAGTCGTCGAAATGAAGACCTACATTCAGCATGGGCAGTATCCTGGAACCGAGGAAAAGATCGCGGGGACTGTCGGTATGCCAACCCAGTTGCCTGAAATTGCTGTTCTCTACATTGACGTAATGGTTAAAGACCATTCCATCCTTTTCATTTTCACCGATCCTTGCGTCCGGCGTTCCTACCAGTTGCAATAAAAGCTGCAGCCGCGGGTCTTTCAAAAAATCACTGAGCAGGGTGCTGTAATGCGAGGTAAAAGCAATTCGCTGGATCAATATGCCGTTGTCGGCATCCTTCCCGAATTTCAAGGGGATGCCATTGACCTTCGTTATATTGTTTTCCAGCAAAAAAAGCTGCACGCGTTCGATCTCGCCGAGAAAAGCGCTGACAGTTGCCTTGTCTATGAATTGCTTGAATTGAATGATTCCGTATTTATTGAAAAAGGAAACCTGCTCCGGGGTAAGCTCATGCTCAAGCCGGAAGGGGGGTATCTGAAATTGGCTCATGTAGGTCAATTAAAATGGTGATTGAAATGATCATTCTTTTTCGAAAAAATCACCTGTGGTCAATTCCTTGATGTCGATCTGCTCAAGATAAGGATCAAGATAGCGGGTGTCGTCAAAAACACGGTATATCGTTATTCCCTGGTCATTGAGGCTGGAGAGCGCATGAAAAAGCTCGACATAAAAATAATTGAGCGCATACAGGTAAATCCTGTCGCCGCCGGCCTTCCGTTCTGCTACAAAAGAGCCGAAATGGTTCAATGCCTGAACTTTTTCAAACTGGCTAAGGCGCA